>NZ_JBLKKY010000075.1:0-19046 GCF_059438195.1 Paraconexibacter sp. | reverse complement strand
GCGCTCGCGGCGGGCGAGGCGGACCCGGGACGGGGCGCGACGGACCCGCGCTAGGCGAGCGCCTTGTCGATCGCCGCGAGCACGGACTTGCGGTTCGCGTTGCGCAGCTCGTAGTCGCGCAGCCGGCGCAGCTCCGCCGGGGTGAGCTCGTCGAGGCGACCGGTCACCTGGGCGGCCGTGAGCTCGTCGTAGCCCTCGATCGGCGCCCCCTCCGCGGCGCCGCCCGTACGTGCCGCCCGGCGCACCTTGTCGGAGGCGCCCTTCACCCGCCGCGCCGCGCCTCCCACGTCGCTGCGACCGCGGTCGACGATCTGCTCGAGCTCGCCGATGACGTCCTGCGTCTGCTGCCGGCCGACGCTGAGGAGGCCGTTCACGAGCCGCTCGGCGTCGTCGCGGGTGAGGCGGCCGCGGGCGACCGCGTCGTCCATCATCTCCTGGATGCGCTGGGCGGTGAGGACGACGCCACCCGCGAGGACGTCGCGGAGAGCGCCGATGTTCGACCGCAGCGCCTCGTCGCGCTCCGCCGCCGCGTCGTCCTGCCCGGGTGCGGCCTGCGCGACCGGCCGCCGGCGCCGCGGGGTCGTCTCGCCGCCCGGCTCCGCCCCGGCACGCGACGCCGCGGCGGGGCGGGACGGCGAACCGGCGGGCTTCTTGGGCTGCGACATGACGACTTGACTTCCCTCTCTCCGTGATGACGTCCCCCTGCGACCGTATCCCACCCGGCGCAGGAGGTCGAAACTCGCTACGGCGCCTCCGCCAGGAGCAGCTCGAGGAGCGCCTTCTGGGCGTGCCGGCGGTTCTCCGCCTGGTCCCAGATGCGCTGGCGCTCTCCGTAGAGCACCTCGGCCGTGATCTCCTCGCCGGGGTGCGCGGGCAGGCAGTGCAGCGCGATCGCGGAGGGGTCGGCCTTGTCCAGGAGAGCGTCGTCGATGCGATACGGGGCGAGGGCGGAGCGGCGCGCCTCCGCGGTCTCCTCGTCCCCCATGCTCACCCACACGTCGGTGTAGACGGCGTGGGCGCCGGCGACCGCCTCCGCGGGGTCGTCGGTGAGCGTCGCGCCCGTGCCGTCGTCGAGCTGGTAGCCCTCGGGCGCGGCGACGACGACCTCCACACCGGCCCGGCCGCCGACGAGCGCGAGCGAGCGGGCGACGTTGTTGCCGTCGCCGACGTAGGCGAGCTTCAGCCCGTCGAGGGTGCCGAACGTCTCGCGCAGGGTGAGGAGGTCGGCGAGCGCCTGGCACGGGTGGTGGCCGGCGGTGAGCATGTTGACGACCGGGATCGTCCCCTCGGCGGCGAGCTCCTCGAGGAGCGCGTCGGGACCCGTGCGGACCCCGACGGCCTGGACCATGCGCGAGAGGATCCGCGCCGTGTCCTTCACCGACTCGCCGCGCGAGAGCTGCAGCTCGCCGCTGCGCAGGACGACGGGGTGGCCGCCGAGCTCGGCGATGCCCGCCTCGAAGCTGAGACGGGTCCGCGTCGAGGGCTTCTCGAAGATGAGCGCGACCGAGGAGCCGCGCAGGGCGTCGCTCGACCGCGGTGCGGCCTTCAGCTCGAGCGCGCGCTCGAGGAGCGCGACGATCTCCTCGGCGGTGAGCTCGAGGCCGGTGAGGAGGTGGCGCGGCACGAGGTGGGGAAGGATAGAGAGGCGTGCGCATCCTCACCTGGAACCTCTTCCACGGACGCTCGGTGCCGGACACGCCGCACGAGCTGCTCGACGCGTTCGCCGCGCGCCTCGCGGCGTGGGAGTGGGACGTCGCCCTCCTCCAGGAGGTGCCGCCCTGGTGGGGCGACCCGCTCGCGCGGGCGACGGGAGCCGAGGCGCACGCGGTCCTCACCTCCCGTCACGAGCTGCTCGCCGTCCGTCGCGCGCTCGCGCGACGCCGGCCCGACCTCCTCAAGTCGAACGGCGGCGGGGCGAACGCGATCCTCGTGCGGCCGTCGGCGGGTGGCGTCGCCGCGCACGAGGGCGGGAGGATCCGCACGTGGCCCGAGCGGAGGGTCGTCCACGCCGTCGCTCTGCGGGGTGGCGCGGCCGGCGACTCGCTGTGGGTGGCGAACGTCCACTGCTCGACGGGGCGGCGCGCGCCCGGGGACGTGACGCGCGCGGTGGCGTGGCTCGAGGCCCGCGCGGACGTCCGGAGCACGCGGATCCTCGGTGGCGATCTCAACACGAGGGCGCCGTCGTCCCCCGGTCTGGCGGTCGTCGCGAGCAGCCACGTCGACCACCTCTGCGCGACCGCCGACCTCGCGCCGGCGGCTCCCAGCGAGCGCCTCCCGCGCGAGACCGTCGCCGGCCCGCGGCGCGTCGCGCTGAGCGACCACGCGCCGCTCGCCGTCACGCTCGCCCGCCGCGGCGGGTGAACCGCGGCGCCACAGCCGTCGTAGTAACCGCCATGACCCGCTTGCTGACCGCCCTCCTCGCGACCGGAGCGCTCGCCGTCTTCGCCGGCTGCGGCGACGACGACGATGAGTCGACCGCCGCCGCCCCCTCCGGGACGACGGAGCAGACCGCGCCCGCCGACGGCTCCGGCGGCGCCGAGGCGCCGTCCTCCGGGGAGTCCTCCGGCGGTGACGTCACGATCGAGATGGTCGGCATCCGCTTCATGCCCGAGGACGTCACCGTCTCCCCCGGCGACACGGTCACCTGGGTCAACAAGGACCCCGTCCAGCACGACGCCGACTTCCGCTCCGGGGAGTTCGAGAGCGAGCTCATCGACGAGGGCGACACGATCGAGTACACCGCCGAGGCGCCCGGGACCTTCGAGTACTTCTGCTCGATCCACCCCGGCATGGACGGCACGATCACCGTCGAGGAGTAACACCCCTCCCACCGCGCCTGACGAAGATCACGCCCGGCGTGAGTTTCGTCAGGGGGGATGGGCTCGGACGGCGGCTCAACGTCCGCCGCCCCAGCCGAAGCCGCGCAGCATGAGGAGCGCCTTCTCGCCCATCGTGCCGCGCGACGGCATGACCCCGAGCTGCACCGCCGCGTCGTAGCGGTCGAAGAACCCGCGGATGCGCCAGAGGCGCTCGCGGCTGTCGTCCATCTCGACGTAGTAGATCGCGTGGAGGACGAGGAAGCGCCCGCTCGCCGGAAGGCCCTCGAGCTCGCCCTTGTGCGTCGCCAGGAGCTTCACCGGCGCGCAGGCGAAGCGGCCGTCGTCGCTCCACAGCCGCTGCGCCGAGGTCTCCATGCGCGCGTCCGGGAAGGCGGCCCACAGACGGCGTGCGTGCTCGCCGAGCGCGGCGGGCGACTCGAGCGGCTGCCCGAGCACCGGATCCTCGTAGTGGAGGTCGGCGGCGCAGCACTCCGCGAACGCGCCCGCGTCGTGCGAGGACCACGCCGCCTGGAAGACGTCGAGGACCGCGTCGCTCACGCGTCGAGCCCGGGAACCGAGGTCGGGTCGAAGTCCGGGCGGCCCTCGTCGGGGGTCGACGCCAGCGCGTAGGTGCGGCGCGGGATGCGGCCGGCGAGCCGCGCGAGCCGCCCGCCCTCGACGCCCGCGCGGATCGCGAGCGCCATCGCGACCGGATCCTGGGCGCGGCTCACCGCGCTCGCGCACAGCACGGCGTCGCACCCGAGCTCCATCGCGAGCGCCGCGTCCGACGCGGTCCCGACCCCCGCGTCGAGGACGACCGGCACGCCCGCGCGCTCGACGATGAGCGAGAGGTCGTAGGCGTTGAGGATCCCCTGCCCGGAGCCGATCGGCGACCCGAGCGGCATGACGGCGACGCAGCCCACGTCCTCGAGGCGCCGGGCGAGGACCGGGTCCGAGGTCGTGTAGGGGAGCACGGTGAAGCCGTCGGCGACGAGCTGCTCGGCCGCGGACACGAGCTCGACGGCGTCCGGGAGGAGCGTGCGCTCGTCGCCGATCACCTCGAGCTTCACCCACTCGGTCCCCAGCGCCTCGCGCGCGAGCTTCGCCGTGAGGACCGCGTCGCGGGCCGTGAAGCACCCGGCGGTGTTCGGGAGGACGTCCACCCCGCAGCGCGCGAGGGTGTCGACGAGCGAGCCCTGCGCCTCGGGGTCGACGCGGCGCATCGCGACCGTCACGAGCTCGGTCCCGCTCGCGCGGACCGCGTCCTCGAGCGTGGACATGCGCGGGAACCCGCCGGTCCCCAGGACGAGCCGGGACGAGAAGGTCCGGCCGGCGATGACGAGCGGATCGGTGGCGGTCTGGGTGAGGGGCTCCATGGCGGTCCACCTCAGAGTAGACGGCCAGGAGGGTCGGCTCCCTATCCGCCCTGCACCGCGCCGACGACCTCGATGCGCGCGCCCTCGCGCAGCGTCGTGCTCGCCCACTCGCCCCGCGGGACGACCTCGGCGTCGACCGCGACCGCGACGCCGCGGCCGGACGGATCGACGCCGGCGACCGCCCGGACGACCTCCTCGACGGTGAGGCCTCCGGCGAGGTCCGCGCGCTCCTGCCCGTTGACGACGATCATGCCGCGACCCTTCCGTCGAACCGGCCCGGTGCGAACGCTGCCTCGATCGGGACCGCCCCGGGTGCGCCGGCGAGGCCCGGGGCGACGAGCTCGGCGGTGACGGGAGCCAGCAGCACTCCGGAGCGATGGTGTCCCGTCGCGAGATGGAGGCCGGGCAGCGCGGGATGCTCGCCGAGGATCGGCGCGTTGTCCGGCGTCCCCGGGCGCAGGCCCGCGAGGATGTCGACGAGCGCGAGCTCGAGGACGCCCGGCACGACCTCGGAAGCGTCGCGGAGGAGCTCGTAGGCGGCGAGGGCGGTCGTCTCGGTGTCGAAGCCGCGCTCCTCGGTCGTCGCCCCGAGGACGACGGTGCCGTCGGCGCGCGGGACGAGGTAGCCGGCGTCGAAGCGCACGACGCGGCCGAGGAGGGCGGTCTCGCCGACGCGGCGCTGCTCGGCGGTGGGGCCGAGCCGCAGGAGCTGCCCCTTGACCGGGCGGACGGGGATCCGGACGTCCTCCGGGAGGCCGCCGAGCCGGCCGGACCAGGCGCCGGCCGCGACGACGACCGCGCCCGCGTCGAGCTGCGTGCCGTCGTCGAGCGCGACGCCCGTCGCGCGCCCGGACGCCGTGCGCACCGCGGAGACCGGCGCGCGCTCGCGCACCTCGCCCCCGGCCGACCGGACGGCGGCGAGGAGCGCGGCGACCGTCGCGCGTGGGTCGACGGCGTGGTCGTCCGGCGCGTGGAAGGCGGAGCGGACCGAGGGCGCGAGCGCCGGCTCGAGCCGCCGCGCCTCGGACGGGGTGAGGCGGCGGACGGGCGCGCCGAACCCGTCGCGGATCTCCGCCTCGCGGACGAGCGCTTCGGCGGCGTCGCGGTCACGGGCGACGACGAGCGTGCCGATCTCCCGCAGCTCGCAGTCGATCCCGGTGGTCGCTGCCAGCTCGGCGGCGAACGCCGGCCACAGCTCCGCGCTGCGCAGCCCGAGCGAGAGGAGGGGGCGCTCGCCCGGCGCGGCCTCGGCGACCGGCGCGAGCATCCCGGCGGCGACGTGCGAGGCCTCGGCACCCGCGCGACCGCGGTCGAGCACGACGACCCGGGCGCCCGCCGAGGCGGCGCGCCACGCGACGGCGAGGCCGGGAAGCCCGGCCCCGATGACGGCGACGTCGGCGGTGCGGGACGTTCCTGCCACGGGTACTCATCGTAGAGAGGGGGCGCTGCCGTACCCTCCGAGAGCGATGGTCACGCGCTCCCGCAGCGATCGCGTCGCCCGGCTGCGGGCCGCGCGCCTCTACCTCGTCCTCTCGGACACGCCCCGCGCGGGCGGGCTCGGCGACGTCGTCGCGGCCGCGCTGCGCGGCGGCGCCGACCTCGTGCAGCTCCGCATGAAGGACGCGCGCGACGACGACGTCCGCGCCGCGGCGGCGGTCGTGCGGGCCGAGTGCGTCGCGGCCGGCGCCCTCTTCTGCCTCAACGACCGCCCCGACCTTGCGGCCGAGGTGGGCGCCGACGTCGTCCACGTCGGGCAGGACGACGCGCCCGTCGCGGAGGCGCGGCGCGCCGCGGGCGGCGACGTCCTCGTCGGCGTGTCGACGCACGCGCCGGCCGACCTCGCGGGCGCGCTCCGCGACGGCGCGGACTACGCGGCGGTGGGCCCCGTCCACGCGACCCCGACGAAGCCCGGGCGGCCCGCGGTCGGCCTCGACTACGTGCGGCACGCCGTCGCGCACGCCGGGAACCTGCCGTGGTTCGCGATCGGCGGGATCGACCCCTCGAACGTCGACGCGGTCGCCGAGGCCGGAGCGGCGCGCCTCGTCGTCGTGCGCGCGATCGCCGACGCCCCCGATCTCGCCGCCGCCGAGCGGGCGGCACGGAGCCTGCGCTCCGCGGTCGAGCGCACTCCCCTTCCCGCGGCCGGCCGTGAGGAGGCCCGCGTTGGGTAAGCGCAGCCGGAAGGCGGGCCGGCTCGACCGGCCGGCGCCCCCGCCCGGGCTCGAGCAGGAGAAGGCGCGGCGGGCCTCACCGCAGGACGCCTTCTCGCGCCGCGCCGAGGAGGCCGAGCGGCGCAACGCGGACATCCGCGCGAAGCTCGACCCCCTCGCTCCCGACGAGCATCCGCTCGCCCTCAAGCTCGCGATCGCGACGTGCATCGTCCTCGCGATCTCGAACCTCGTCTTCTACCTCGCCGGGTACGAGCTCGAGGAGGAGGGCAACGCGCTCGTCCCGCTCCTCCTCTTCGAGGCGATCCTCGCGGTCTGCGCGATCGGCATGTACCGGCACCGCTACTACGCCGTGCTCGGGTTCCAGGCGCTGCTCGCCATCACGGTCGTCATCGCCGCGCTCTCGGTCGTCGTCGCGTCGAACGCGTGGGCGCTCATCCTCTGCCTCGCGGTCATCGCGTACGGCGGCTGGCTCTTCTGGATGATGATCCGCGTCATGGCGCGCATCCAGATGCCGGACCGCGCCCGCCCGCGCTGAGCGGCGCCCGTCCCACGGGCCGAGGGTCGGCCGGACAAGTCGCTCCGATAGGCTCGCGCGCATGGCTGAGAGCTCGTTCGACTGCGTCGTCATCGGTTCGGGACCCGGCGGCTACGTCGCCGCGATCCGCGCCGCGCAACTCGGCATGACGACGGCGTGCGTCGAGAAGGACGTCGTCGGCGGGCGGTGCCTCAACTACGCGTGCATCCCCGCGAAGGCGGTGCTCCGCGTCGCCGACATCGCCCAGGAGATCCGCGAGGCCGGCGACTTCGGGATCAAGGTGGGCGAGCCGGAGATCGACTTCGCCGGCGTCAACGACCGCCGGCTCAAGGTCATCAAGACCCTCACCGGGGGCGTGGCCGGCCTCTTCAAGAAGAACGGCGTCGAGTACATCGAGGGGAGCGGCACGCTCCTCGGCGACGGCAAGGTGCAGGTCGGCGACGACGTCCTCACCGCGAAGACGATCGTCGTCGCGACCGGCTCGGTGAAGCGACCGATCCCGGGCACGCAGTTCGGCGGCCGCGTCATCGGGACCGAGGAGGCGTGGTCGCTCGAGGATCTGCCGACGAAGCTCGCCGTCGTCGGCGCCGGCGCGTCCGGCACCGAGATCGCGTCCGCCTACGCGCGCCTGGGCTCCGAGGTGATGCTCTTCGAGGGCCTCGACCGCGTCCTGCCCACCGAGGACGCCGACATCTCGAAGCTCGCGAACCGCGCCTTCAAGAAGCAGGGCATCGACGTGCACACCTCGACCTTCGTGACGGAGGTCGAGTCGCACGACGACAAGGTCACCTTCAGCTACGGCGACGCGAAGGGCGAGGCGGACTGGCTCGTCATCGCCGCGGGGCGCGGCCCCGACGTCGAGGGCCTCGGCCTCGACGCCGCCGGCGTGACGGTCGGCGAGGACGGCCTCATCGAGGTCGACGGGCACGGCCTGACGAAGGCGGCGGGCGTCTACGCGATCGGCGACCTCGTGCGCGGCCCGGCGCTCGCGCACAAGGCGAGCGAGGAGGGCGTCATCGCCGTCGAGCACGCCGCCGGGAAGGACGTCCACCCGCTCGTCTATCCCGACATCCCACGCGCGACGTTCTGCCTGCCGAACGTCGCGAGCTTCGGGCTCACCGAGGAGCAGGCGAAGGAGGCGGGCCACGACGTCGTCGTCGGCAAGGTGCCCTACGGCGCGGTCGGCGCCGGGACGGTCTACGGCGACCGCACCGGCCTCGTGAAGATCATCGGCGACCGCAAGTACGGCGAGATCCTCGGCGGGCACATCGTCGGCGCGAAGTGCACGGAGCTGATCCAGGAGATCGTCAACGTGAAGACCCTCGAGGGCGGCTACCCCGAGCTCGCCCGCCAGATCCACGGCCATCCGACGCTGAGCGAGGCGGTCATGGAGGCCGCGCGCGCCTGCGACGGCTGGCTCATCCACGGGTGAGCGAGCCGTCCCGCCCGCCGATCGAGGTCGTCCAGGCGGGCGGCGAGCCGGCCGCGGACGAGGCGCCTCGCGCGGCGGACGTCCGCTTCTTCTACGACTTCGCGACGCCCGCGAGCTACCTCGCGCTCGAGCGACTCGTCGCGACGCTCGGCGGCGTGCCCGAGCTCGTCCCCGTCCGGCGCCGCGACCTCGCCGACCCGGCTCCGCGACGGCCCGCCGACGACGACGTCGCGGCCCGCAGCGCGCTCGCCGAGCTCGTCGCCGCCCGCGGGCTGCAGCCGCTGCGCTGGCCGGCGTCGTGGCCGTTCGACGACGAGCTCGCGCTCCGCGCCGCGACGTATGCCCGCGGCATCGGCAAGGTCGCCGCGTTCTCGTTCGCGGCGCTGCGGCAGGCCTACGCCGGCGGGGCCGACCTCGAGCAGGAGCAGACGGTCCTCATCGCCGCCGCCGCGTGCGAGATCCATCCTCGCGCCCTCCTCACGGGCATGGGCACGAAGGGGACACTCGCGGCCCTCGACGAGGCGGGCGCCGCCGCGCGCGCCGCGGGCGTCCGCGACCTCCCGACGACCGTCGTCCGGGGTGAGGTCCACGTCGGCGACGAGGGCCTCGAGGCCGCGGCCGCCGCGATCGCGCGGGGCGCGCCGTGAGGGCGAAGGCCGCCTACGACGTCCTCGTCAGCCGCGGCCGCGACGGATGGCACTCGGTCGAGGTCGTCGAGATCGCGAGCGGCGAGGTCGTCCTCTTCTGGGACTGCCCGTCGCGCGCGGCGCGGCGCTTCGAGCGCCGGCTGCGCGAGGACCTCGGCCGGATGGACGACGACGAGTTCCTCCACGCCTACACCGCGGTCCGCGACGTGGAGGACCTGGGCCGCTGAGGGGGGGCGGCGGGGCGTCGGGGGCGCAGCGGGCGTGCCGGGGCGCAGCGGGCGTCGAACGTCGATCCTCACCCCTCCGGGGGGCGCATCGAACGTCGATCCTCACCCCGAAGCCCTCGAACGTCGTTTCTCACCCCCAGGAGGGGGTGCACATCGACGTTCGAGGCTGCCCGGGGTGCAGATCGACGTTCGAGGCCGCGCGACCGCCTCGCGGGGGTGCGGATCGACGTTCGAGGCCGCGCGACCGCCTCGCGGGGGTGCAGATCGACGTTCGAGGCCGCGGCCGCGGGCGGCGGCCGCCACCACCACCGCCCGGCGCTCAGCTGCGCTCCGCGACGCTGGCGAGGCGGCGGACGAGGAGCGCGACGAGCGGGCCGTAGGTCGCTCCGACGGAGAGCTCGACGGGGCGCCGCGCCCGCAGCTCGATCGCGACCTCGCAGCCGCCGCCCGCGCGCGGCTCGACGCGGTGGTCCATGACGACGGCGAGCGGGCCGGGGCCGACCGTCCACTCCCACGCGCGACCGGGTTCGACCCGGCCGATGCGGACGGGGACGCCGACGAGCCCGAAGACGCTCGCGGCGCCGCGAGACCCGGGCTCGACCTCGGGCGCGCCGAGAGCCTCGCCGCCCCGGATGTGGGGCGCCCACTCCGGCCAGCGGGCCGGCCGGGACACGAGCGACCAGGCGACCTGCGGATCGGCGCGCGATGTCGCGGCGAAGCGGAGCACTCCCTCGGGATACGGACGCCGTCGGGACGCGGCCCACTCCGCGGTCCGCGTAGGGTCCGGTCCATGCCCGACGTCCTGCTGCACCGGCTTCCCGAGGAGCTCGAGGAGGGGACCCTCCTGCGCTGGCACCGCGCCTCCGGAGATCTCGTCCAGCGCGGCGACGCGCTCGCGGACGCGGGCGCCGACGCCGCGTTCCTCACGTGCGAGGCGGACGCCGCCGGGACGCTCGAGATCGTCGTGCCGACCGGCGGCGAGGTCGCGCCGGGCGCGGTCATCGCGCGCATCCACCCCGCCGGCCGAGCGGCCGCCGGGACCGCGACGCCGACGGCCAAGGGCGAGGTGACGGTGACCGACCCGACCCGGGCCCAGCAGCAGATCGCCCGCCGCGCCGCCGAGTCGCGGGCGACGGTCCCGACGTACGACCTCGAGACCGAGGTCGACGCGACCGCGCTTCTCGCGCTGCGCGACCGCCTGCGCGACGCAGACCCGTCGCCGACGATCACCGACCTCGTCGTCAAGGCGTGCGGGCTCGCGCTCGCGGAGCACCACGAGCTCAACGCCGGGTATCGCGACGCGCGCTTCGAGCGCTTCTCCCGCATCAACGTCGGCGTGCAGGTGGACGTCCCCGGCGGGATCATCGTCCCGACCGTCTTCGACGCCGACCGCCGCGACGTACGCGAGATCGCGGCGGAGACGCGCGGGCTCATCGCCCGCGCCCGCGAGGGGTCGATCACGCCGCCGGAGCTGAGCGGCGCGACGTTCACCGTGTCGAACCTCGGGATGCTCGGCGTGCGCCGCTTCGCGGCGGTCGTCACGCCGCCGCAGGCGGCGGTGCTCGCCGTCGGCGAGATCGCGCCGCGGGCCGTCGTCCGCGCCGGCGAGATCGTCGCGCGCGAGGTCGCGTCGCTCACGCTCACCTGCGACCACCGGATCGTCTACGGGGCCGAGGCGGCTCGCTTCCTCGCGCGCCTGAGGGCGCTCGTCGAGAGCCCGGACGCCCTCGCGACCTCCTGATCTCGCGCTACGGCGCGAGCAGCGGCTGGCCGCGCCCGTGGAGGGTGTCGATGACGACGCCCACCGTGTTCGTGAGGCCCTGGACGGTGTCTCCGACGACGGTGCCGAGGTCGTCGACGACCTGTCCGACCGTCGGGCTCACCGGCTTCGCGGCGTCGCCGACGGAGCTCACGGTGTCGTCGAGCCCTCCGCCGAGAGCGCTCCCAATGCGGTCGACGCCCTCGCTCGGGGCGGGCGGCTCGGCCTCCGCCTGCGCGCTCCCGGTCCCCGTGTCGTCCTGCTGCACGGTCGGCGTCGGCTGACGCTCGCGGCGCGTCGCGGGCACGGTCGGGGGCGGCGGCGCGGGAGCCGTCGTCGCGGTGGTCTGCGGCGCGGGCGCGGGCCGCTCCTCGCGCGGGCGAGGCTCCGGCTCCTTCGCCTCCGGGACGACGACGGCGGCGCCCGTGGCGTCGAGCTCGCCGCCCGTCTCTGCGCCATCGACGAGGACGGCGGCGCGCAGCGGCGCCGCCGAGGCGTCATCGGACCCGGGCCAGCCGTTGAAGCCGACGACGGTGCTCACGGCGCCGAGGACGGCAGCGCCGACGAGGACGAGAATCGTCCCGGCCCCTACCGACGCCCAGAAGGCTCGTGTCCGCGCCCGCATCACCCATGGTCATCGACCCCCGCGCCGCGCACCTTGAGTCCGACGCCGGAAGGTGGCGCGCAAGCGCTCGTCAGCCGCCGCGCCGGCCGGGGTTGAGCGGACCGGCGATCCGAGCGTTCGGCTGTCGGTCGCTGTCCACGGTGACGCCGGGCGGGTGGACGTCGGTCGACACGATGAGGCAGAGGGCACGGCGCGGGTCGTCGCCGGGGACGCACGTGCGGTAGAGATCGGGCCCCGGCTGCCACGTGTCCGCTGCGGCGAGGTTGCGGCGGTACATCTCAGGCGCCTGCGTCAGGACGAACTGCCGGACCGCGGCGGCCTGGGCGGCGAAGTCGTCCTCCTCCTCCACGACGGCGCCGTGGTGGAGCGTCCCGATCACCGCGAGGAGGACGAGGAACCCGGCGAGCAGCCCTGTCCCCGCGCGGTCGGCGGCCACCTCGCGCGGCAGGTGGGGCCGCCGGCGCCGCAGGAGCCGGCCGGCGAGCGGAGCGCCGACCGCGACGATCGCGAGGTTCGCGAACCCGGCGAAGAGGAGCGCCGACATGAGACGCGTCTCGGTCCCGGCGATCGGGCGGAGGTGGACGAGGACGCCGCCGACGACCGTGAGGACGACGAAGGTCGGCCACATCGTGGCCCCGCGCAGGCGCCAGCGCAGCCGCGAGCGCCACAGCGGCTCGACGGGCTCGTCGTCCTCGGGCAGCGGTGCGTCGCCGGCGTCGGTCACCCACCAAGGGTACGAACGCGAACATGCGGCCACGCGCCGCAACACTCCGTTCACGGGTGAAAAAAGTGCCACGGCAACGCACCTTGGGGTGTCGTGCGGTGTCACTGGGGGTATGCGCGGTCCGCTTCGAACGGGTCCGCGCACGGAGACCCCGACACAGGAGATTCCATGTCCCGCAAGGTCCTGACGGCCTTCTTGGCCGTCGTGGCGGCGGCTGTCGCCGTCCCGTCCAGCGCCTCGGCAGGCCAGGCGCTGTACGCGGCGACGGCGGAGAACCGCCTCGTCCTCATCAACAGCTCTGCCCCGGCGCACGCCCTCACCGACGTCGCGATCCGCGGCCTCCCGGCGAACGAGCGGATCGTCGGTCTCGACATCCGTCCCGAGACCGGACAGCTCTACGCGCTCGGCGCATCGAGCCGCATCTACATCGTCAACCCGGCGACCGGCCTCGCCGGCGCCGTCGGCGCAGGCCCGTTCACGCCGCTGCTCAACGGGACGCTCTTCGGCTTCGACTTCAACCCGACCGTCGACCGCCTCCGGACCTCGTCCGACACCGATCAGAACCTCCGGCTCAACCCGACGAACGGCGCGGTCGCCGCGACGGACGGCAACTACGCCTACAAGGCCGGTGACCCGAACTTCGGGCAGAACCCGGTCATCGAGGCCGTCGGCTACACGAACAGCATCGCGACCGCGACGTCCACCGACCTCTTCGGCATCGACACCGCGCGCAACGTCCTCGTGAAGGTCGACCCGCCGAACAACGGCGTGCTCACGACCGTCGGCGCCCTCGGCGTCGACGCCCAGAGCCCGGCGACGTTCGACGTCGGCGTCAACGGCACCGGCTACGCGGCGTTCAAGGTCCCCGGCCAGACGACGCCGGCGCTCCACACGATCAACCTCGCGAGCGGTGCGGCGACCGCGGCGGCCGGGACCCGCTCGGTGATGGGCCGCAACGTCGTCGCGATGGCGGCCGCCGGCACCCTGCCGGACGACAACACGAAGCCGGACGTCTCGATCTCGCTGTCCTCGACGCAGCTCGAGACGCGGCTGAAGCAGAACGACGCCGTCCAGCCCGGCGTCGCGTGTGACGAGACCTGCGTCATCACGGCGCAGCTCCGCCGCGGCGGCGCGACGCTCGGCACCGGCACCGCCGGGATCATCGGCGCGGGCAAGACGCTCGTGAAGGTCCCGCTCAGCAACACGGCCGTCTCGATCATCAACCGCGAGGGCACCGAGCTCTTCGACGTCCGCGTGACGGTCGTCGACGCGGCCGGCAACACCTACCAGGACACGCGTCAGTTCCGCACGCGTCTCCCCCCGCCCACGAACTAGGACGGGAGCCGGCGGCCCGCGTGGCCGCTGAACGACCTGCGGCCCGCCGGCTCACAACGAGCCGGCGGGCCGTCGTCGTTCCGGGCTCAGCCCTCCTCGGAGGCGAGGGCCGCCACGCCGAGCCCTGTCGCCGCGGCCGCCGTGCCGGCGGTGAGGATCGTCGTGACGGCCCCCATCGAGCCGTCCTTGCGGCCGAGGACCGCGCTCGAGACGTCGGTCGCGTCGGTCGCGATCCCGAGCTGCCACCAGAGACGGCGGGACGGGCCCGTCGTCCGCAGCGTGCCGACGCCGAGGACGATGTCCCGGATGCCGAAGAGGCGCGCGAAGTAGGTCGACTGGGGGTTGCCGTCGGGGTCGAAGCCGAAGAGACGGCCGGTGAGGCGCGGCGCGACGAGCGCCGAGATGCCGATCGCGATGCGCAGACCGGCGAGCATGGTTCCTGGTGAGCTGGACATGCGCGCGAGCCTAACCCGCCGAGGTGCTCCCGCCGGGGGCCGGGACCGGCGCTGTCCTACACTGGACGGGATGGCCACTCCGCCCGAGACGACGGAACGCCGCCACCAGACGCGGTCGCGCGCGAATCCCGGCGGCATCGACGTCGTCGAGTTCCTCGGCTCCGAAGGGCTGCCCCTCCGGGCCCGCAAGCCCCCGTGGTTCAAGGTCCCCGCGCCCGGCGGGACGCGGTACCGCGAGCTCAGCGCGCTCATCGAGGAGGAGAACCTCCACACGGTGTGCCGCGAGGCGGCCTGCCCGAACATCGGCGAGTGCTGGGAGCGCGGCACCGCGACGTTCATGATCCTCGGGGACACGTGCACCCGCCGCTGCGGCTTCTGCCACGTGCGCACCGGCAAGCCGACGTGGAACGACCCGCTCGAGCCCGCTCGCGTCGCCCGCTCGATCGCGAAGATGGGCCTGCGCCACGCGGTCATCACCTCGGTCGACCGCGACGACCTGCCCGACTACGGCGCCGGCATCTGGGCCGCGACGATCCGCGAGTGCCGCCGTCAGGCGACGAAGTGCAAGGTCGAGGTCCTCACCCCGGACTTCCGCGGCCAGGAGATGCCACTCGCGAAGGTCATCGCCGAGCGGCCGGACGTCTTCAACCACAACGTCGAGGTCGTCCCGCGCCTCTACCCCGTCGCGCGCCGCGGCTCGACGTTCGAGCGCTCGACGCGGGTCCTGCGCAACGCGAAGCTCATGGGCGGCGACGAGGTCGCGACGAAGTCCGGCCTCATGGTCGGCCTCGGCGAGTCGGTCGACGAGGTCGTCGAGACGCTCGCGCGCCTGCGCGAGAACCACGTCCAGATCATCACGATCGGCCAGTACCTCCGGCCGACGGAGCGTCATCTCCCCGTCGTCCGCTACTGGCACCCGGACGAGTTCAAGGAGGTCGAGGAGCGCGGCTACGCCCTCGGCTTCGACCACGTCGCCGCCGGGCCGCTCGTGCGATCGAGCTACCACGCGGACGAGCACGTGAAGCAGTCCGAGCCCGGGTCCGGCCCGCTCGCCGCGGCGACCGGCTGAGACGCCGCGGCGCCGCCGGGTGTTCCCGCTCAAGGACAACATCCCGACCGACCGGTTCCCGGTCGTCACGGTCGCGCTGCTCGCGATCAACGTCTTCGTCTACTTCGTCCTCCAGAAGCCCGACGGGCTCTTCGGCGGCCCGGACGACCAGATCGTCCTCGACTGGGGCTCGATCCCCTACGAGGTGACGAACCCGGGCGAGGAGTGCGGCTTCGCGACCGGCGCCCCCAGCGGGATCGCCTGCGAGGGCCAGGCGGGCGTGAGCGGCACGCCGCCCGAGCAGCCGCCGTTCTTCGTGACGGTCTTCAGCTCGATGTTCATGCACGGCGGCCTGCTGCACCTCGGCGGGAACATGCTGTTCCTCTGGATCTTCGGGAACAACATCGAGGACTCGATGGGCCGCGCGCGCTTCGTCGTCTTCTACCTCCTCGCGGGCGTCGCGGCGCTCGGCCTGCAGATCGTCATCGACCCCGAGTCGTCGATCCCGACGATCGGCGCGTCGGGCGCGATCGCGGGCGTGCTCGGGGCCTACGCGATCCTCTATCCGCGCGCCCGCGTCCTCACGCTCATCTTCATCATCCTGTTCTTCACCATCGTCGAGCTCAAAGCGGCGCTCGTCCTCGGCGTGTGGTTCATCATCCAGTTCGCCTACGGCGCCCTCGACCTCACCAGCCCCACGGGGGGCGAGGGCGGCGTCGCGTACTTCGCCCACATCGGCGGCTTCGCCTTCGGGATGCTCGCGATCCGCGTGTTCGCGACCCGCGTGAAGGAGCTTCCGTTCGGCGGGGCGAAATACCCCGTGTACTGATCGACCAACGCTGATGGATCCCGCCCACCGCCCCGTCGCCGTCGCCGCGCTCGTCTTCGTCGCGGGCTTCGGCGCGCTCACCGTCGCCGACGTCGTCGACAACGGGCCGACCATCCTCTCGGCGCTCTCGCTCCTCATCCTCGCGATGCTCGGGTTCGGGATCGGGGGCGCCCTGCGCGAGCCCCCCGAGTGATGCGACCGCGCCTGCGCCTCGTCCTCGCGCTCACGCTGCTCGTCCTCGGGGCGATCGGCGCCGGCCTCGCCGGGGCGGGCCTCCTCGACGACCGCGCCGTCACCGGCAGCGCGACCGCGTCGGGTCCCGAGCCGCTGCCGCCGACGCCCGCCCAGCCGGCGAACGGCGCGCTCCTCGTCGACGGCGGGCCCGAGGCGCTGGATGTCCAGCTCGGGGACGGGACCGCGATCGATCCCGTCAAGATCGACTTCAAGCACCCGCCGAAGGCGGGGCTTCTCCTCGACGTCGACACCGGCGAGGTGCTGTGGCGGCGCAAGCCGATGACCCCGCTGCCGATCGCCTCGCTCACGAAGATGATGACCGCGCTCATCGTCTCCGAGGAGGTCGGGCTGCGCGAGAAGGTGACGATCTCGAAGCGGGCGCGCGAGTACCCCGGCTCCGCCGTCGGGATCCTCCCGAAGACGGAGCGCGTGCGGGTCGAGACGCTCCTCAACGCGCTCATGATCATCAGCGCGAACGACGCGGCCGTCGCCCTCGCCGAGCACGTCGCCGGCAGCGAGGAGGCGTTCGTCGAGATGATGAACGAGCGCGCCGAGGAGGAGAACATGACGTGCACGCGCTTCGCCTCCGCGAGCGGGCTCGTCGACGAGGGCGCACAGTCGTGCGCGGTCGACCTCGCCGCGATGGCGCGGCTCGTCCTCGACGATCCGACCGTCGCCGAGATCGTCGAGAAGCGCTACGACAAGTTCCCGTTCCCGGTGAAGGGCGGCCGGCTCCACATGCAGAGCCACAACCCGCTCATCCGGGACGGCTTCCCGGGGGCGCTCGGCATCAAGACGGGTTACACGAACGACGCCGGACGCTGCTTCGTCGGCGCCGCCGAGCAGGACGGCCGGCGCCTCGCCGTCGTCCTCCTCGACGCCGACGACCCCGGCCGCAAGGCGAAGCAGCTCCTGCGCCGCGGCTTCAAGCTCGAGAGCTGACGGGGCGCGGGGCGCCGCGGCGCCGGTCGACGCCTCTGGCGGGTGGCACCTACCGGCGCCCCCTCTGGCCGCGAGAACTCAAAGCGTGTCGCCCGCGAGCCTCGCGTGAGTTCTCGAGGCCGGTCGACTGTCGCGCCGACGTGCGCGGCGCCGCCGCCTCGCTGCCCCGCCGTCTCAGCGTCGCTCCTCGCGCGACGAGAGGCCCGCGGTCGCGTGCTCGGTGACGCGCTCGACCGAGACCGTCGTCGAGTTGAGGGCCGGGGTCTGCGAGAGGCGGTCGATCCGCTCGCGACCGACGAGCAGGTTCCTGTTCACGCCGTGATGGACCGGCGGTTGCGCGCCGTGGGGGTCGAAGACGCCTGACCCCCATCCGTGCGGGACGCAGACCACACCAGGCCGCATGTCGGCGCAGAGGGACGCCGGAAGCTCGATGGAACCGGTCTCCGACGCCAGCCGCACCTGATCGCCGTCGGCGATCCCGAGTCGGTCGGCATCGACCGGGTGGATCTCGGCGACGTTTCCGCGGCCTCGGACGAAGAGGCCAGCGGACTCGTTGAGCCACGAGTTCATCGACTCACGCCTGCGCTTGTTGATGAGGACGAACGGGCGGTCGGCCGACATCGCAGAAGGCGTGCGGAGCGCGCGTCGGCAGTCCTCGAGGAACTCCGGAGGGACGAGACGGATCGCGCCGTCCGGGGTCGCGAGAGCAGCCCGGAGATCCCCGAACCGCGGCTCCGCAAACGCCCACCCGTGAGGGCGGCGGACGATGTCCGCCCATGACACCCGCCATCCCATCGCGACGATCGCCCGCTGGACCCAGCGAGGACCGAACTCGAGCCCAGGCCGGCCGAGCGCTGCTGCGACCCGCCGGGTCGCGCGGATCATCCTGTTCACCCCCGGCTTGGCGAACAGGTTGCGGTCCATCGCGAGAGCGAGCTCGGTGAAGAACCGCCACTCCTCCATCACGCCCTCCGGAGGATCGACGGCCTTCCGCTGGTAGGCGACGTACGGACGTTCCTGCAGCGGCGTGAAGAGCGGGTTGAGCTCCTCCCTCTCCAACCAGTGTGTGCCGGGGATCAGCCAATCCGCGTGGCGATGGCTCTCGCGCTGGACGAGGTCCACCGCGACGAGGAGGTCGAGCGATCCGAAGGCCCGATCGAGGGCGCTGCCATCCGGCCCGGCGACCACGGGATTGCCGAAGGCCATGAGCATCGCGCGGATCTGCCCGGCACCGGGGGTCGTGATCTCGTCGGCGAGCTCCGCGAGCGAGTGGAAGCCCGCCACGGCGGGGAGCCCCCGAAGCCTGGTCCGGTGCGTCGACGGCGGCGTGAAGAGCTTCTCGAGCTTCGGCATGTCCACGATGCCGCGCTCGTAGCGCCGGCCGCCGGGGACGTCGATGCGATCGGTGATGACGTTGAGGACGTGCGACAGCCACTCACCGAGCGTCCCGAACTCGTTGTGCGCGACGCCCGTGCGCGCGACGCACATCGCCGTCCGCGCCGATGAGAACCTGCGGGCGACGTCGCGGATGTCCTCGTGGTCGATGCCGCAGCGGTCGGAGAGATCGTGGAGCGAGAGGTCGGACACGAACTCGCGCAGGCGCTCGACGCCGTCGACCGGAGCTGCGCTCGCGGGCCGGTCCCTCCCCTCGTCGAGGATGACCTTGACCATGCCGAGCAGCAGAGCCCAGTCCTCCCCCGGGAGCACGGCGAGATGGCGCCGCGCGTTCGCGGCGCTGCGGGATCGCCGGGGATCGACGACCACGACCTCCGCGGCCCCGGCGCGTTGCCGCGCGAGGATCCGGTTCCAGCCGTCAGGGCAGTTGTCCATCCACGGAGCAATTGTCAAATGTTGTGGATAGGGCGATGAAGGGTGATCAGGCGGCGAC
>NZ_JBLKKY010000074.1:0-20121 GCF_059438195.1 Paraconexibacter sp. | reverse complement strand
ACGGGACGTAGACGTCCGGCAGGAAGTGCATCTCGATCTTGATCTGGCCGTCGCCCCGGCAGACCTCGCAGCGGCCGCCCTTCACGTTGAAGGAGAAGCGCCCCGGCTTGTAGCCGCGCGCACGGGCCTCCGGCGTCTTGGAGTAGAGATCGCGGATGACGTCGAAGAGCCCCGTGTAGGTCGCCGGGTTCGACCGCGGCGTGCGGCCGATGGGCGACTGGTCGACCTGGATGATCTTGTCGAGCTGGTCGAGGCCGAGCACGGCGGTGTGGCTGCCCGGGCGCGTCCGCGCGCGGTGGAGCTTGTTCGCGACGGCCTTGTAGAGCACCTCGTTGACGAGCGTGGACTTCCCCGAGCCGGAGACGCCGGTGACGCAGGTGAGCGTCCCGAGCGGGACCCGGACGTCGACCTTGCGCAGGTTGTGCTGCGAGGCGCCGCGGATCTCGAGCTGCCCCGACGGCGTGCGCCGCGTCGCCGGCACGTCGATCACGCGCTTGCCGGAGAGGAACTGCCCGGTGAGCGAGCGCGCGACCTTCTCGACCTGCTTCGCGGTGCCCTGGGCGATGATCTCGCCGCCGTGCTCGCCGGCGCCGAGCCCGAGGTCGACGAGGTGGTCGGCGCAGCGCATCGTCTGCTCGTCGTGCTCGACGACGAGCACGGTGTTCCCGAGGTCGCGCAGCCGCTCGAGCGTCGCGATGAGCTTCGTGTTGTCGCGCTGGTGCAGCCCGATCGACGGCTCGTCGAGGACGTAGAGGACGCCCACGAGCGCCGAGCCGATCTGCGTCGCGAGGCGGATCCGCTGCGCCTCGCCGCCCGAGAGCGTCGACGCCGAGCGGTCCATCGAGAGGTACCCGATGCCGACGTTGTCGAGGAACGTGAGCCGCTCTTCGATCTCCCGGATGATGAGCCGCGCGATGTGACGCTCGGTGTCCGTGAGCTCGACCTCGGCGAGCCACCGCAGCGCGCCCCTCACCGAGAGCGCGCAGAGGTCGTGGATCGCCATGCCGCCCACGAGCACGGCGCGCGACTCGGGCCGCAGCCGCGAGCCCTTGCACGCCGGGCACGGCCGGACGCTCATGAACTCCTCGATCTTCTCGCGGGAGTACTCGGAGTCGGTCTCCTGGTAGCGGCGCTGGAGGTTCGAGACGACGCCCTCGAAGCGCGTCGCGTAGGAGCGCTTGCGGCCGTAGCGGTTCGTGTAGGTGACGCCGACGCGCTCGCCGCCGGTTCCGTAGAGGAAGACGTCGCGCGCCTCGTCGCCCAGCTCGCCCCACGGCGCGTCGAGGTCGATGTCGTAGACGTCCGCCAGCGCGGCGGAGATCTGCTCGTAGTACTGCGAGCTCGAGCCCGCCCAGGGCGCGATCGCGCCCTCGGAGATCGACAGCGACGGGTCCGGCACGACGAGCTCGGGGTCGATCTCCATCTGGTGCCCGAGGCCGGTGCAGCGGTCGCACGCGCCGTGCGGCGAGTTGAACGAGAAGATCCGCGGCTCGAGCTCGGCGATCGCCTGCCCGTGATCGGGACAGGCGAAGCGCTCGGAGTAGAGGCGCAGCTCGCCCTCCGTCCCCGCCGGGGCGTCGCGCGGCGGCAGGATCTCGATCTCGACCATGCCGTCGGCGAGCGCGACCGCGGTCTCGATCGAGTCCGCGAGGCGCTTGCGCAGCTCGCCGCGCATCACGAGGCGGTCGACGACGACCGAGATGTCGTGCTTGAACTTCTTGTCGAGCTCGATCGGCTCCTCGAGCATCCGCAGCTCGCCGTCGACCTTCACGCGGGTGAAGCCGTCGCCGCGCAGCTCCTCGAAGACCTTCCCGTACTCGCCCTTGCGGCCGCGGACGAGCGGTGCCATGACCATGAAGCGCGCGCCCTCCTCGAGCTCCATCACCTGGTCGATGATCTGCTCGGTGGACTGGCCGCGGATCGGCTTGCCGCAGACGTGGCAGTGCGGGTGGCCGATGCGCGCCCACAGGAGGCGCAGGTAGTCGTAGATCTCCGTGACGGTCCCCACGGTCGAGCGCGGGTTGCGCGACGTCGTCTTCTGGTCGATCGAGATCGCCGGCGAGAGGCCCTCGATCGAGTCGACGTCGGGCTTGTCCATCTGCCCGAGGAACTGGCGGGCGTACGCGCTGAGGGACTCGACGTAGCGCCGCTGGCCCTCGGCGTAGATCGTGTCGAACGCCAGCGACGACTTGCCCGACCCGGAGAGGCCGGTGATGACGATGAGCGCGTCGCGCGGCAGCGTGACGTCGACGTCCTTCAGGTTGTGCTCACGGGCGCCCGTGACCACGATCTCGTTGCTCGGCGGCACCGGCCCATGGTACTGAACCGAACAGATGTTCCCCCTGTGCGGCGGGTTCTCCCGCCGGCCCGTCAGTCGCGTCGCGCGACGTACACGAGGCTCGGCACCGCCACGGAGCCCGTCCGCCGGTCGCCGAACGCCGTGAGCACCCGGGCGCCGGCGTCAGCGTCGGCGAGGACGTCGCGCACCTCGGTCTCGGGGAGTCCGGTGAGGCTCATCGAGTGCGGCACGAGCCTCTCGAGGAGCGGGTCCGGTGCCGCGGGAAGCCGCCGCACCGCCGCGTTGAGCGCCCGCAGCGGGTGCAGCCGGACGCGGCGGGCGACCCGCGTGGGCAGCTGGAGGACGAGGATCCCGCCGGGCGCCGTCGCGCGCACGAGGGCGCCGAGATAGCGCCGGACCGCGTCCTCGCTCGAGACGTGCTGCAGCGCGATGAGGCTGAGGACGAGGTCCGCGCCGCCCTCCTCGAGGGACGGGAGGCCAGGGTCGCTCTCGGCGACGAAGCGGAGGTTCGGCCGGTCGGCGTGCAGCGCGCGGGCGCGCGCGACCATCTCCTCCGAGATGTCGACGCCGATGACCGCGTCGAAGCGCAGCGACAGGGCGCGGCTGAGCCGGCCGAGCCCGCATCCGAAGTCGACGGCCGTCCCCGTGCGGACCTCGATGCCCGCGGCGGCGAGTCCGGCGAGCGTCCCGGCGACCTCCGCCTCTCCGCTCGCCAGGAAGTCCTCGCGCGACCATCCGCCGAGCCGCCCCGGCTCGGAGCACACGGCCCACATCGCGTCCCGCCGGGCGAGGTCGTCCCACTCCCGGCGGTCCGCTGCGAGCCTGCGCGCCTCCTCAGACGTTGTCGTAGACCTCGTCGAGGAGGGCGTCGCGGT
This sequence comes from Paraconexibacter sp., assembly GCF_059438195.1. Lineage (NCBI taxonomy): Bacteria > Bacillati > Actinomycetota > Thermoleophilia > Solirubrobacterales > Paraconexibacteraceae > Paraconexibacter > Paraconexibacter sp. The sequence continues at coordinate 16,947 of NZ_JBLKKY010000074.1, read as the reverse complement.
CGGCGAGATCGAAGTTCTCGGCGAGATAGCGATCGGTCTCCTCACGCGGCGTCCCGTTCAGCGCCATGTTGAGCGCGACGAGCCGGGCGCCCTCGACGTCCCCGCCGTCGGTGGCGGGCGGCGGCGCCGCCGCGGCCTCGGCGACCTCCGGCGGCTCGGGCGTGTGGACCGGCTCCGTGGGGAAGATGCTGTCGGGCACCTCCGGCGTGTGCGGCGGCGGGACGGCGGCCGCCGGCTCGGGCGCCGGCGGCTCGGGCTCCGGCTCCGGCACGGGCGCGGGCGCGGGCGCCTCGGCCTCGGTCGGCGGCGGGCCTCCCGCGGCGTCGTAGAGATCGCCCATGTTGCCCTGCAGCAGCGTGAGGTCCGCGTTGAGGCGGTTCGCACCGGTGCGCAGGCTCTCGAGGAGGGCGCCGACCTCGGACTCCATCGCATCGACGCGCTGGAGCATGAGCTGCGTCGCCGCGCTCACGCCGGCGACGTGCTCCTCGCTGCGCGAGACGGCGTCGTCCCGCGTGCTGGAGGCGTCGTTCTCGGCCTCCCGGCGGATCCGGGCCGCCTCCTCGCGCGCCTGACGCTCGATCTGGTCGGCGCTCGACTCGGCCGCCTCGACGATCGCGCGAACCTGCTCCGAGGCGGCGAGGGCGATCGACTCGCTGCCGGGGCGTCCCCCGCCTCCCCCGCTGCGCTTCAGCTGCTCGATCTCGTCGGCGAGCGCCGCGAGGTGCGCGTCGACCGCCTCCGGCTCGTAGCCGCGGCGGCCGATGGGGAAGTCCTTCTTCTCGACGGACTGACGGTCCAGTGCCAAGCCTTCTTCACCTCTGCCTGATCGATCGGGGGTCGCGCAAGACTAGCGAGGGTCGCGCCCTGCGTCCCCGACCCCTCACTCGCCCGGCAGGAGACGCCGCCCCACGCGCCGCAGGAGCCCGTCGGCGAGGAGCCCCTCGGCCGCCTCCCGGTCGGGTCCCGCAGCGGGGAGCGGAGCCGCGCCGTCGCGCAGGACCGCGCGCAGGAGCCGCCCGCGCCGCTCGCGCAGGCTGCCCGCGTACGGCGCCTGGCGCCTCGCCACGGGAGCGGGGTCGCGGGCGCGCAGGCCCTCCCCGTCGCTCGCCGGGCAGCCCTCCGCGACCGGGCACTCCGGGCAGCGGGGCCGCCGGGCGACGCAGACCCTCTGACCGAGCTCCATGAGCGCCGATCCCGCGCGCCACGGGTCCCCCGAGGTGTCCACCCCCTCCGGGAACCGCCGCGCGAGGACGCGCCGCACGTTGACGTCGGGCGGGAGCACCGGCTCCTCGCGCGCGAAGCAGCGGATCGCCGCCGCCGTGTACGGGCCGACGCCGGGGAGCTCGGTGAGGTCCTCGGGCCAGCCCTCCGCGGCGATCCGGCGGGCGGCGAGCAGGAGGTTCCGCGCCCGGCGTGGGTAGCCGAGGCCGTCCCAGACGCCGAGGACCTCGGCCAGCGACGCGTCGGCGAGCGCCTCGACCGTCGGCCAGCGTGCCATCCAGAGCTCCCAGCGCTCGGCCGCCCGCACGACGCTCGTCTGCTGGGCCATCGCCTCGGAGACCCACACCGCGTACTCGTCCCGGGTCGCCCGCCACGGGAGGTCGCGGCCATCGGCGTCGAACCACGCGAGGACCGCCGCCACGTGCGGGTCGTCGGTCGTGCGCGGAGCCTGCGCGCTCACGCCTCCGTCGGCGCGTTCGCCCGCGCGGTGTCGAGCTCGCGCCGGAGGTCGCGCAGCTCGTCGCGCAGGCGCGCCGCGTACTCGAACCGCAGCTCCTCGGCAGCCGCGAGCATCTCCTCCTCGAGCTCGGCGATCGCCTTCTCGAGCTCGCTCGCGGAGAGCCCGGCGGCCTTGACGCCCTTGCGCTCGCTGCGGCGCCGGCCCTTCGGGGTCTTGCCCTCGGCGACGAGGAACTCCGCGATGTCGCTCACGCCCTTCACGATCGACGCGGCCGTGATGCCGTGCTCCTCGTTGTAGGCGAGCTGGATCGCGCGCCGGCGGTCGGTCTCGGAGATCGCCGCGCGCATCGCAGCGGTCTCCTTGTCGGCGTACATGATCACCGTGCCGTCGACGTTGCGGGCGGCGCGGCCGATCGTCTGGATGAGCGACGTCTCCCCGCGGAGGAAGCCCTCCTTGTCGGCGTCGAGGATCGCGACGAGTGACACCTCGGGCAGGTCGAGCCCCTCGCGCAGGAGGTTGACGCCGACGAGGACGTCGTACTCGCCGAGCCGCAGGTCGCGGATGATCTGGATCCGCTCGAGCGTGTCGACCTCCGAGTGGAGGTAGCGGACCCGGAAGCCCATCTCGAGCAGGTAGTCCGTGAGGTCCTCGCTCATCTTCTTCGTGAGCGTCGTGACGAGCACCCGCTCGTCGCGGTCGACGCGCGCCCGCACCTCGTTCATGAGGTCGTCGATCTGGTTCTTCGTCTCGCGGACGTCGATGTGCGGGTCGACGATGCCGGTCGGGCGGACGATCTGCTCGACGACCTCACCGGAGCGCGTCCGCTCGAACTCGCCCGGCGTCGCGCTCACGAAGACCAGCTGGGGGACGATCGTGAGGAACTCCTCGAAGCGCTGCGGCCGGTTGTCCATCGCGCTCGGCAGCCGGAACCCGTAGTCGACGAGGGTCTGCTTGCGCGACCGGTCCCCCTCGTACATGCCGCCGATCTGCGGCACCGTCTGGTGGCTCTCGTCGAGGAAGCAGACGAAGTCGTCGGGGAAGTAGTCGATGAGGCAGTACGGGCGCTCGCCGGCCTTGCGGCCGTCGAGGATCCGCGAGTAGTTCTCGATGCCGTTGCAGAAGCCCATCTCCCGCAGCATCTCCATGTCGTACTGCGTCCGCTGACGCAGCCGGTGGCTCTCGAGGAGCTTGCCCTCGGCCTCGAGCTCGGCGCAGCGCTCGTTGAGCTCGCGGCCGATCTCGGCGACCGCGTCCTCGACCTGCCCCTCCTGGACGTTGTAGTGCGTGGCCGGCCAGATCGCGACGTGCTCGAGGTCGTCCTCGAGCAGCTCGCCGGTGAGCGGGTCGAAGTGCTGCAGCCGCTCGACCTCGTCGCCGAAGAGCGTCGCCCGGTAGGCCGACTCGGCGTAGGCGGGGAACACCTCGAGCGACTCGCCGCGCACGCGGAACGAGCCGCGGCCGAGCGCGGTGTCGTTGCGCGTGTACTGGATCGACACGAGCTTGCGCAGGAGCGCGTCGCGGTCGATCTCCTCGCCCTTGCGGAGGATCTGGACGTTGCGGTCGTAGGTCTCCGGCGAGCCCATGCCGTAGATCGCCGACACCGAGGCGACGATGAGGACGTCGCGACGCGCGAAGAGGGCCGCGGTCGCCGCGTGTCGCAGGCGGTCGATCTCCTCGTTGATCGCCGAGTCCTTCTCGATGTAGAGGTCCCTGCTCGGGACGTAGGCCTCGGGCTGGTAGTAGTCGTAGTAGCTGACGAAGTACTCGACCGCGTTGTCGGGGAAGAACGTCCGGAACTCGTTGCAGAGCTGCGCGGCGAGCGTCTTGTTGTGCGCCATGACGAGGGTCGGGCGCTGAAGCTTCTCGACGACGCCGGCCATCGTCATCGTCTTGCCCGTGCCCGTCGCGCCGAGCAGCGTCGTGTACGGGTCGCCGCGCTCGACGGCGGCGGCGATCGCCTCGATCGCCTTCGGCTGATCGGCGGTGGGGCTGAACGCGCTGTCGAGGCGGAACGGAGGCACCGACGGAGGGTAGCGAGCGCCCGGGACCGGTCCTCAGTCCTCCGCGGTCGTCTGCGCCCGGCTCCCGGCCCCCGCACGCGGGCTCGGGAGGGTGACGACGCGCGGCGCCTCGGCGACCATCCCGGGGGCGCCGGCGAAGGTGAGCTCGACGTCGGAGAGGGGGCGTCCGGCCGAGACGGGGAACACGTGGACGTCGCCGAACGCCGACGCGTCGGCGTAGGTGCACGGCTCGACGAGCCCGTTGCGCGTCGGCGTGGCGGAGACGAGCGAGCGGTCGCCCTGGCGGCCCCCGCGCACGAAGACGAGGACGGCGCGGTCGCGCCTCACGTCGTCCTCCTCGGCGTCGACGCGGAGCACCGACGGCGCGGCGCCGTCGAAGCGGCGAGCGCCATCGGCGGCGGCGGTCGAGCCGGCCCCGTCGACGACGTCCCAGCGCTCCTCCAGACGCGCGTGCTCGTCGTCGGTCGCCCACGGCCCGAACCAGGCGTGGAAGGTCGACGAGCACCCGTCGCCGAGCTCGCGGATGTTCCTCGTGACCGTCTCCATGACGACGGTCGAGGCGGCGGCGAGCCGGGCCTCGCAGGCCGTCGTCACCATCTCGATCCAGTTGCACCGCGCCGCGCCGGGGATCGTCTGCGTGAACGGGTCGACCGGCGGCGTCCCCTGCGGCTGGAGCATCGACAGCTCCATCTGCGAGTCGCCGACGACGAGCACGTCGGGCCGCGGCCGGCCGGTGAAGCCCGGGTCGGCGCTCACGATGCGCTCACGCTTGTCGACCGTGAGCCCGAGGAAGGCGGCGAGGTCGTTGCGGTACTCGCGCGTCTCGTCGCGGATCGCGATGCCCGCGCGGTCGGAGAGCCCCGGCTCGATCGCGTCGAGCAGCGTGCGGACGAAGATGAGCCGCCCCGCCGAGGTCCAGTGGGTGTCCTGCTGACGGAAGATCTGCTCGCCGTCGTCCTTCGCGGCCTTCATCGCCGGGAACATGTCGATCGCGCCCGGGACGTCGGCGAGCCTGCGCTCGAACTCCTCCTCGAAGCGGATCGCGCACTCGAGGGCGGCCGTCATCTCGTCGTCGTCGAAGTGATCGCGCTCGAGCCGGACCTTCGCCGCCGCCGGGATGAAGCGCAGCTTCCGGCCCGTGGCGCGCGCCGCGGCCTCGAGGAAGCGGACCGCCCGCACCGTGTCGAACTGCGGCTTGCGGCTTGCGCAGGTGTCGTTCTCGAGGCGGTAGAAGAGCCAGCCGTCCTTCCCCACGATGACCTCGGGGTTCGACGAGTACCCGAAGGCCTCGAGCTCGATGCGACCGCGGAGCGCGAGGCCGTCCTCGCGGAACGGGAACCGGTCGCGGAAGTACGCGTCGAGCGCCGCGAAGGTCCCCGCGTCCCCGAGCGTGTCGAGCGTGATCGGCGGCTTCCCGGCCGCCGCGCGGTTCTCGATGATCGTCTGCCGCTCACCGAGGACGTACGCGGCCGCGGGGAGCGCGAGCAGGCCGACGAACCAGGCGCAGGCGAGGTACTTGAGGAGTCGGCGGACGGTCATCAGAAGCGGAAGTAGAGGAACGGCGAGAAGTCGGTCGTGAGCGTCCAGGCGAGCGCGACCGGGAGGACGACGCCGAGCATCCCGGCGCGGGCGACCCGCGGGACGCCCCCGAGCGTCTCGGCCACCCAGCGGCCGCCGCTGCGGGCCGTCGGGACGACCGCCACGAGCGTCGCCGCGATGATCATGAACCCCGCGGGGCCCCCGAGCTCGTAGGACATCGCCTGGGGGACCCCGAAGCCGCTCGGCGTGAACATCGCCTGGTAGTAGTCGAGGGCGAGGCCGAGGTCCTCGGCGCGGAAGACGACCCACCCGATCATGACGGCGAGGAACGTCCCCGCCTGGCGCAGGTAGCGCCGCGACACGTCCCCGTCGAGGCCGCGGAGCCCGAAGCGCCGCTCGAAGAGCAGCCAGGCCCCGTGGTAGGCGCCCCACACGATGAACGCCCACGCGGCGCCGTGCCAGAGCCCCGTGAGGAGGAAGACGGCGACGAGGTTGCGGGCCGTCCGGCCCTCGGACGCGCGGTTGCCGCCGAGCGGGATGTAGACGTAGTCGCGGAACCACCGCGACAGCGTCATGTGCCAGCGCCGCCAGAACTCGGTGACCGACACCGCGGTGTACGGGCGGTCGAAGTTCTCCGGCAGGCGGAAGCCGAGCATCATGCCGATGCCCACCGCCATGTCCGAGTAGCCGGAGAAGTCGTAGTAGAGCTGCATCGTGTAGGCGAGCGCGCCGATCCACGCGGCCGTCGTCGTGAGCGTCCCGTCGCCCGCCGAGGCGAAGGCCATGTCGGCGATCGGGGCGATCGTGTCGGCGATGAGGACCTTCTTCGCGAGCCCGTGCGTGAAGCGCACCGCTCCGCGCGAGACCTGGTCCTCGTCGAGGCGGCGGTCGCGGAGCTGGCTCTCGACCTCACGGAGGCGGACGATCGGCCCGGCGATCGCCTGCGGGAAGAGCAGCACGAACAGGAGGAGGTCGATCGGGTCCTTCCGCGCCTGCACCTCGCCGCGGTAGACGTCGACGACGTAGCTCACCTTCCCGAACGTGAAGAAGGAGATGCCGATCGGCAGCAGGATGTCGAGGGAGCCGAGGTCCTCCATCCCGATGCGGCCGAGCACGGTATTGACCTGGTCGAGGCCGAACGCCGCGTACTTGAACCAGCCGAGGAGCGCGAGGTTCTGGACGATCCCGATCCACAGGAGCTGCTTGCGACGACGGTCGTCGCCGCGCTCGCCCGCGGCCTCCATCCACCGGGTGACCGCGTAGTCGACGAACGTCGAGCCGATGACGACGAGGACGAACTCCTGCGCGCCCCAGAGATAGAAGCCCGCGCTCGCGAGGACGAGGAAGAGGTTGCGCCCCCACCGCGGGGCGAGCCACGCGATCACCAGGACCGCGGGAAGGAACAGGAAGAGGAATGTCGGTGAGCTGAAGACCACGCGCGAGGAAGGTCCTCACGACGCCGGGGCGCCGAGGACGGAGGCGAGCCGGCGGGGAACGGCTCCGCTGAGGGTTACGAACCCAGTTCGGCCCCGTAGGTCGCGCGGTAGTCCCGCTGCGCCTCCTGGACCTTCGCGACGTAGTGCCGCGTCTCCGGGAACGGTATCTGTTCCACCTCGAGGCCGCCGAACCGCGCGACCCACTCGTCGACGTTCCCCGGGCCCCCGTTGTAGGCGGCCAGCGCGCGCGTCGTGTCGCCGTCGTAGCGCTCGAGGAGATGGCGGAGGTAGAACGAGCCGTAGGCGATGTTCACCTGCGGGTCCGAGAGGTCGTCGAGCGTGAAGGCGGTGCCGCCCGAGAGCCGCGCGATGTCCTTGGCGGTGTCGGGCGTGATCTGCATGAGGCCTTTCGCGCCCGCGGGCGAGGTCTGCTCGCGGAAGCGCGACTCCGCGAAGATCACCGCGGCGATGAGCGCGGGGTCGAGGTCCTTGTCCGCCGCCTGCTGGCGGATGATCTCCTCGTGGGCGAGCGGGAGCGTGATCTCCTGCACCGCCTCCTCGAACGCCGGCGCGAGCACGACGGCGCCCCCGACGCCGGCGACGATCGCGGTGAGCACGATCGCGAGCCGGCGGCGACGGACCTGCCGACGCCTTCGGGCGGCAGCGGCCCGGGCCGCCTTCGACGGCCGCTTGCGGCCCGCCCTCCCGGCGCGCGACGCCGCCGGCGCGGCGGCGCGGCGGGGCGACGAGGCGGTGGCGGGGCGTGTGCTCATGGGTCCGCTGGGGGGAGACTGCCGAGGACGTCGGACAGACGCGCCTCGAGATCCTCGACGGAGGAGTCGTTGACCACTGTGTACGTCGCCCGGGCCGCCTTCTCCTCCTGGGTGAGCTGACGAGCGGCCCGCTCGTCGACGGCGGCGTGCCCGCGGGCGGCGGCCCGCTGCGCGCGGACCTCCTCCGGGGCGATCACCGCGATCGTCGCATCGTAGACGCCCTCCATCCCCGCCTCGAAGAGGAGCGGGGTCTCGACGACCGCGGCCCGCGGCGGCGGGTCGGCGCTCTGCGCGCCCTCGCGGAACGCGGCGACGCGAGCGGCGACGCGCGGCCAGATGAGCTGCTCGAGCCACTTGCGCTCGTCGTCGGAGGCGAACGCGGCCGCCGCGATCGCCGAGCGGTCGACGACCCCGCCCGGCGCGACCGCCGCGCCCCAGCGCTCGACGACGAGGTCGCGGACCTCGTCGTCGGCGTAGAGCTCGTGGACGACGGCGTCGGTCGAGAGCGTCACCGCGCCGAGCCGCTCGAGAGCGGCGAGCGCGGTCGACTTCCCGGCGCCGAGGCCGCCGGTGAGTCCGACGAAGGGGACCGCGCCGCGGTCCACCGCGTCCGGTCCCCTCCCCCGGCGCTCAGGCCGGGGGGTTCTCGTCGTCGCCGGCCGCCGGCCCCTCGGGGAGGTCCTCCGGCGGGGTCTCGGCGAGCGCCTGCTCCTCGGCCTCGTCGCCCGTCGGAGCATCCGGCTCGGCAGGCACGTCCTCGGCCGCGACGGCCTCGGTCGTGCCCGCCGGGACGTCTCCCTCCGGCATGGCCGGCGGGAGGGGCTCGGCCGGCGGCGCGTCCGTCTCGCTCGGCGCGACGTCGGCCTGGAGCGGCGGGGCCTCCGCGGCCTCGTCGATCGCCTCGGGGAGCGGCGGAGCGTCGGTGGCCTCGCCCTGCGGACCCTCGCCCGCGAACACGTCGTCGCTGAGGCCGAGGTCGCGGACGTCGTCGAGGTCGCCCGCACCCGGATCGATGTAGTCGCGGCGCGGGAGGATCTGGTCCTCGACGCGCTTCACCGACAGCGAGAGGCGACGGCGGTCCGAGTCGATCTCGAGGACGCGGACGCGCACGTTGTCGCCCGGCTGGACGATCTCGCGCGGGTTCTCGACGTGGTGCGTCGCGAGCTCGGAGATGTGGACGAGGCCCTCGACGCCGTCGAGGATCTCGACGAACGCGCCGAACGTGACGACCTTCGTCACCGTGCCCTCGAGCTCGTCGCCGACGTTGTACGTGTCGACGACCCGCTGCCACGGGTCCTCCTGGGTCTGCTTGAGACCGAGGGAGATGCGCTGGCGGTCGCGGTCGATGTCGAGGACCTTCACCGCGACGGTGTCGCCGATCGACAGCAGCTCCGACGGGTGGTTGACGTGCGACCACGACAGCTCGGAGATGTGGATGAGGCCGTCGATGCCGTTGAGGTCGACGAACGCGCCGAAGTCGACGATGTTCGAGATCTGACCCTCGACGACGAGGCCGGGCTGCAGCCGGTCGAGGATCTCCTGACGCTGCTCCTTGCGCTCCTCCTCGAGGACGGCGCGGCGCGACAGGACGACGTTGTTGCGCGAGCGGTTGAGCTCTATCACCTTGCACTCGATCGTCGTGCCCATGTACTGGTCGAGATCGGGCACGCGGCGGATGTCCACGAGCGAGGCGGGAAGGAAGCCGCGGACGCCGAGGTCGATGATGAGACCGCCCTTGACGACCTCGATGACGTGGCCCTCGACCGGCTCGCCGGACTCGGCGGCCGCCTCGATGCGGCGCCAGGCCTTCTCGAAGCGGGCGCGCTTCTTGGAGACGATCAGGCGGCCGTCCTGATCCTCCTTGGTGAGGACGAGGGCGTCGACCTCCTCGCCCAGCTCGACCTCGTCGTGCGGGTCGACGTTCTTGCGGATCGAGAGCTCGTTGTTGGGGATGACCCCTTCGCTCTTGTAGCCGATGTCGACGAGGACCTCGTCCTTGTCGATGCGGACGACGCGGCCGGTGACGACCTCGCCCTCCTCGAAGGGGGAGAAGGTGGCGTCGTAGTTGGGGACGATCTGCCCGTCGATCTCGAGCAGCAGGCCGTCCGAACCCTCGACGACCTTCGCGTCTGATGCGTTGTAGGTGGCGGTCATGAGTCCCCAGAGCGTAGCGAGATGCGCCGGGCGCCGGGGCGCGGTCCCGCGTCCCTAGAATGCCGTCCCCATGCCGGTTCGAGCGACGAAGCGCGGGGATGATCGCACCCCCCTCCGCGGTGACTACGACGTCGTCGTGTGCGGGGCGAGCTTCGCCGGCCTCGCGATCGCCCGCGAGCTGTCGGGCAGCGGGGCGAACGTCCTCATGATCGACCGCTACGAGATCGGCGAGCGGCAGACCTCGGCGTGCGCCGCCCCGACCGTGTGGCTCGAGAACCTCGGGCTCACGCCCGCGATCCGCCAGACCTTCCGGGATCTCGTCATCCACCGCCCGGAGAAGACGTACCGCTGGCGGCTGCCCTGGACGTTCTCGACGTTCGACTACCGGGAGATCTGCGGGCTCCTCAAGGACCAGTCGCCGGACGTCCCCTTCGAGACCGCGAAGGTCGACGGCCGCGACGCCCTGCAGGGCGCCGGCGGCGAGATCACCGTGCGCACCGACCGCGGCGACCTCCGTGCCCCGCTCGTCGTCGACGCGCTCGGCTGGCGACGGATCCTCTCGACGAGCGAGAACCGCATCCAGCCGCCGAACGCGCGGATGTCGCGCGGCCTCGAGGTCCACCCCGGGGCCTCCGACGAGGACCTCGAGCTCTGGCTCGACCCGAAGCTCGTCCGCAAGGGCTACTCCTGGAACTTCCCGGCGGGCGACGAGATCCGCGTCGGCGTCGGCTCGTTCGACCCGCACGATCACGTGAAGGACCCGACCCGGCGGCTGGCCGAGCGACTCGAGGTCCCGGCCGAGCGCTGGCAGGGGAACTGGATCCCGCACCAGATGCGCCGCGCGACCGAGGACGACGTCTTCTTCGCCGGCGACAGCGCCGGGCACTGCTTCCCGACGACGGCCGAGGGCATCCGCCCCGCGCTCTACTTCGGCCTCGCGTGCGGCCGCGAGCTGCGCCACGTCGTCGAGGGCCGCCAGACGCGGGCCCAGGCGCTCGCGCGCTACGACGCCTTCTGCGAGGACCACCACTGGGTCTTCCGCTGGATGCTGCGCGTCCAGAACGTCGTCGGCGCGATCAACCCGCTCCCGATGATGGACACGACGCTCAAGCTCCTCGACAGCCAGCGCTTCGTCGACTGGTCGTTCAACCACTACCTCGACGTCACGCCGGCGTCCTTCGCTCTCGAGGGCCCGCACGGCGCGCGGGACCGCACGCCGCTCGAGCAGGCGGCCGGCGAGCCGGCGCCCACCGGCGAGCCGGTCGCGGCCTAGCGCGAGGTCGCGCCGGCCCGGGCCGCGACGAGAGCTCAAAGGCGGCCCGATGAGGACCGCCTTTGAGCTCTCGCGGATCCGGGCGACGTCCCGTCGGGCCTGCGGACCCTCAGAACCCCCGCCGCTCGCGGTCGTGGACGAGGCGCGGGTCGCGCTCGCCGGGCCGAGAGGCGAGGTGCGCGTGCAGGCCCCAGAGCACCGCGAGGCCCGCGACGAGGGCCGTGAGCCACATCACCTCGGTCGGGTCGAACGCGCCGAGCGCGGCGAAGAAGGCGAAGCAGACGAGCACACCGAGCGCCGCGATCCAGAACGCCTCGCGGAGCGCCTTGAGCGCACCGCGGCCGTGGTCGCCGCGCGGCATGTGGATGGTGGCCATGTGACCTCCCTCGATCGTGTCGTTCGTCACGAGCGAGCTTCTCGCGCCGGCGGCCGCGCGTCAACCGCCGTTCGTCCACCCGGGGGGGGGTCAGCCGCGCACGATGAGGAAGACGCCGGCGCCGAGGAGCAGGATCCCGACCATCCGCTCGACCGTCACCGGCTCCTGCTGGACGCCGAGGAGACCGAAGCGGTCGACGACGACGCTCATGGTGAGCTGCCCGGTGATCGTCGCGGCGGTGACTCCGGCGGCGCCGAGCGAGCCGACGGTGACGAGGACGGTCGTCACGTAGGCGGCACCGAGGAAGCCGCCGACGAACGCGTACCAGGGCAGGGAACGCGCCTCGCCGATCGAGCCGTACCCGTCCGTCGCGAGCCCGACGATGGCGGCGAGGAGGAGCGTCCCGAGGGCGAAGCTCACGAGCGACGCCTGGAACGAGCCGACCGTGCGGCCGAGCATCCCGTTGATCGGCGCCTGCATCGCGACGAGCCCGCCGGCGAGGGCCGTGAGGACGACGGCGAGCGTGCGGTCCATCAGGCGCCGCCCTCGCTCACTTCGCGTCGAGCCACGTCTCGCCCACCCCGGGCTCGACGAGGAGGGGCGGGTCGTGCGGCCACGGCGCGGTCATCTCGCGCACCGCGAGCTCGCGGACCGCGTCCATCTCCTCGGGCGGCCCCTCGAAGAGCAGCTCGTCGTGGATCTGCAGGATGAGGCGGGTCGCGAGCCCCTCGTCGCGCAGCGCGCGGTGGCACCCGATCATCGCGAGCTTGATGACGTCGGCCGCGGTGCCCTGGATGACCGTGTTGACCGCGAGGCGCTCGCCGAGCGTCCGCACCTGGTAGTTGCGCGCCTTGAGCTCGGGGATCTGGCGGCGGCGACCGTAGAGCGTCGTCACGTGGCCCTCCTCGGTCGCGCGCTCGATCGTCCCGGTCATGAACGCGTGGACGGCGGGGAACCTCTCGAGGTAGGCGTCGATGAACGCCTTCGCCTCCTCGCGCGGGATGTTGAGGCGATCCGCGAGCCCGTAGTCGCTGAGGCCGTAGACGATCCCGTAGTTGATCATCTTCGCCTTCGAGCGATCCATCGGCGTGAGGTCCTCCGGCGGCCGCTCGAAGACCTGGGAGGCGGTCGCGGTGTGGACGTCCTCGCCCCGCAGGAAGATGTCCTTGAGCACCTGCTCGCCGGCGACGTGGGCGAGGATCCGCAGCTCGACCTGCGAGTAGTCGGCGCTGAGCAGGCGGTTCCCCTCCGCCGCCTCGAAGCATCCGCGGATCTCGCGCCCGAGGTCCGTCCGCACCGGGACGTTCTGCATGTTCGGGTGCGTCGAGGAGAGCCGGCCCGTCTGCGCGACCGCCTGCAGGAACGTCGTGTGGATGCGCGACTCGGCGTCGGTGAGCCCGGGAAGGACGTCGAGGTAGGTCTTCGCGAGCTGGTTGAGCTCGCGCCAGCGCTCGATCTTCGGCACGATCGGATGCTCGTCGCGGATCGCCTGGAGGACGCGGGCGTCGGTCGAGAACCCGGTCTTGCCGCGGCGCTTCTTCGAGAGGCCGAGCTTGTCGAAGAGGACCGCACCGAGCTGCTGCGGCGAGCCGAGGACGAACTCCTCCCCCGCCATCTCCCACACCTCGCGCTCGAGCCGGCCGATCTCCTCGTGTACCCGCTCGCGGATCGTCGCGAGGCGGTCCTTGTCGAGCTTCACGCCGGCGACCTCCATCGCGCGGAGCACGTCGACGAGCGGCAGCTCGATCTCGTCGAGGACGCGCTGGAGGTCGCGTTCCGCGAGCTGCTCGCGCTGCCAGGCGGCGAGCGCGGCGCAGAGGACGGCGGCCGCGGCGGCCTCCTCCTCGATCGTCGTCGCGAAGCCGCGCTCCTCGCACAGCTCGGCGAACGGGTAGCCGCGGCGGGCGGGCTCGAGCAGGTAGGCGGCGAGCATCGTGTCGTGGACGAGCCCCGGCGGCACGAGGCCGAGCCCCTTCGCGTCGTGCGCGACGACGGGACGGGCGCCGAGCGCCTCGACGAGGTCCTCGGGGCGCGCGCACCGTCCCGCGAGCACCTCCTCCCCCGCGGCGACGCCGAACGCCCAGCCGTCGTCGCTGGCGAACAGCTCGCCCTCGGCGACCTCCGGGGCGGCGGCGACGACCGCGGCCTCGAGGCCGGCGGGCAGGGAGCGGACGTCGTCGAGCGTCGCCTCGCGCAGGCGCGCGACGAGCGCCGTGCCGTCGTCGGACTGGCCGCGCGGAGCCGCGGCGTCCGCCGACCCCAGCGCCTCCTCGAGCCGGCGCAGCGGGTCGCGCAGCTCGAACTCGCGGAAGACCTCGCGGAGCTTCGAGCGGTCGGGTTCCTGCGCCGCCTCGGCACGGGGGTCGACGTCGACCGGGATCGTCCGGTCCATCGTCGCGAGCTGCTTCGAGATCCGGGCGTCCTCGGCGTGGTTCGTGAGGTTCTCCTTGCGCTTCGCCCCGGAGATCTCGTCGACCGACGCGAGGACGGTCTCGAGGTCGCCGAACCGCTGCAGGAGGTCGGAGGCGGTCTTGTCGCCGATCCCCGGGACGCCCGGGATGTTGTCCGACGTGTCGCCCTTGAGGCCGTAGAAGTCCGGGATGAGCTCGGGCGGGATGCCGTAGCGGTCGATGACCGCCTGGCGGTCGTAGCGCTTCGTCTCCGTGATCCCCCGGGCGGTCGCCATGATCGTGACGAGGCCGTCCTCGCCGACGAGCTGGAAGGCGTCGCGATCACCGGTGACGATCGTCACGGGGATGGGCGGGTCGGCGGTCCGCGCCTTCTCCGCGATCGACGCGATGACGTCGTCGGCCTCGTAGCCCTCGACGCTCACGTTGCGGTAGCCGAAGGCGTCCGCGATCTCGAGGATGTGCGGCCACTGCTGCTTGAGGAGGTCGGGGCGCGACGTGCGCTGCGCCTTGTACTCCTCGTAGACCTCCTTGCGGCCGGAGTGCCCCGCGTCCCACACGACGATCGTCGGCCGCTGCCCGTGCTCGGTGAGGATCTTCACGAGCATCGAGGCGAACCCGAAGATCGCGTTCGTCGGGAACCCCGTCGAGGTCGCGATCGACTCCGGAAGCGCGAAGAACGCCCGGTAGGCGAGCGAGTTGCCGTCGATGAGGTAGAGCTCGTCGGTGGAGTCCTCGGGCATCGGTCGCCGACCCTAGCGAGCCGGACGGCGTGCCCGCCTACGCGGCGGCGGGGAGCGCGAACCGCACGCCGGTGAGCTCCTCGCTGAGCTGCCAGAGACGGCGCGCGTCCTCCTCGTCCCGCGCCGCGCCGCTCATGCCGACGAGCTGCGGGTGGCCGCGCATCTCGCCGATGCCGCCCGGGCCGACGTACGCGGCCCCGGGGACCTCCTCCGTCGCGGCGAAGAGCGTCGGGAGCGCGCCCATCTCCGCCGACTGGGCGACGACCTTGTTGAGGAGGCCCATCACCTGGTCGAGGACGGACTCGGTGTGGGACTGCAGGTGCGTCGCGCTGTAGCCCGGGTGGCAGGCGACCGCCCGGACGTCGGAGCCGGAGGCGGCGAGCCGGCGCTGCAGCTCGTTGGTGAAGAGCAGGTTCGCGAGCTTCGAGCGGCCGTAGGCGGGCCAGCGGTGGTAGCGCTTCTCCCAGCACGGGTCGTCGAAGTCCATCGACCCCATGCGGTGCGCGGCGCTCGAGACGGTGACGACGCGGTCGCGCACCCGGTCGAGCAGGAGGCCCGTGAGCGCGAAGTGGCCGAGATGGTTCGTGCCGAGCTGCAGCTCGAAGCCGTCCGCGGTCGTGCGGTGCGGCGGCGCCATGATGCCCGCGTTGTTCACGAGGACGTCGACGTCCCCGTCGAGCCCGTCGGCGAAGGCCCGCACCGAGGCGAGGTCCGCGAGGTCGAGCGCGCGCACCTCGACGTCGCCGGACATGCGCGCGGCGGCCTCCTCCCCCTTCGCCGTGCTCCGGCACGCGAGCACGACGGAGGCGCCCGCCGCGGCGAGCTCACGCGCCGCGACCTCCCCGATGCCGCTGTTCGCGCCGGTGACGACGAACGTCCGTCCGTCCTGCCGCGCCATGTCCCGGGTCGTCCAACCGCTCATGGCCGCAGACCATACGCGGGCGCCCGACCGGCGCCGCGCCGCGACCGGACGCCGTGTCCGGGCGGCGGCATGCGGGGCACCCCCCCACTTGTATGCTCCGCCGCCCATGAGCGTCACGCCTTCCGCTCAATACAGCCTCACGATCCGCGTCGAGATCGCGCACAAGCCCGGCATGCTCGGCCAGGTCGCCTCCGCGATCGGCCGCGCGGGCGGCGTGATCGGCGCCGTCGACCTCGTCGAGGCCGGCGACGAGATCCTCCTGCGCGACATCACCGTCGACGCCGCCGGTCCCGAGCACTGGGAGGCGATCACCGAGGCGATCGGCTCGCTGGACGGCGCCCGCGTCGTCGAGACGACCGACCGCACGTTCCTCCTCCACGTCGGCGGCAAGATCGAGCAGGTCAACCGCGCGCCGCTCAAGACGCGCGACGACCTCTCCATGGCGTACACGCCGGGCGTGGCCAGGGTCTGCATGGCGATCCACGACGATCGCCAGAAGGCCTTCCAGTACACGATCAAGCGCAACACGGTGGCCGTCGTGAGCGACGGGACCGCGGTCCTCGGCCTCGGCGACATCGGCCCCGAGGCGGCGATGCCCGTCATGGAGGGCAAGGCGTGCCTCTTCAAGGAGTTCGCCGGCGTCGACGCGTTCCCGATCTGCCTCGACACGAAGGACCCGGACGAGATCGTCCGCACCGTGAAGCTCCTCGCGCCGAGCTTCGGCGGGATCAACCTCGAGGACATCAGCGCCCCGCGCTGCTTCGAGATCGAGGACAGGCTGAAGGCCGAGCTCGACATCCCCGTCTTCCACGACGACCAGCACGGGACGGCGATCGTCACGCTCGCCGCGCTCCTCAACGCGTGCAAGATCACCGGGCGCGAGCTCGCGAGCCTCAAGGTGCTCGTCACCGGGCTCGGCGCGGCGGGCATCGCCGTGACGAAGATCCTCATGGAGGCCGGCGTCTCCGACATCATCGGCGCCGACTCGAAGGGCGTCGTCCACACCGGTCGCGCCGACTACGAGGACGGCTCGATGAACGCGACCAAGCGCTGGTACGCCGAGAACACGAACCCTCAGGGCCTCGGCGGGGCCCCCGCCGACGTCATCGACGGCTGCGACCTCTTCATCGGCCTCTCAGGGGCGCGGATCTTCCCGCCGGAGACGCTCGAGCGGATGAGCGACGACGCGATGATCTTCGCGATGGCGAACCCGGACCCCGAGGTCGCCCCCGAGGAGGCCGCGAAGTACGCGCGGATCGTCGCGACCGGGCGCTCGGACTACCCGAACCAGATCAACAACGTCCTCGCGTTCCCCGGCATCTTCCGCGGCGCCCTCGACGTCCGCGCGCCCCAGATCACCGAGGGGATGAAGATGGCCGCCGCCGAGGCGATCGCGCGGATCATCCCCGACGCCGAGCTGCGCGAGGACTACATCGTCCCCTCGGTGTTCAACCGCGACGTCGCCCCGGCCGTCGCCGATGCGGTCGCCGAGCAGGCGCGCGAGAGCGGTCTCGCCCAGATGGACGAGCACGCGATCGGCTTCGCGCACGCCGACGCGGAGCGCATGCGCGCCTAGGTGTAGTTCCTGAGCACGTTGTTCATCCGGTCCTCCTTGGAGGCT
>NZ_JBLKKY010000073.1:0-20226 GCF_059438195.1 Paraconexibacter sp. | reverse complement strand
TTCGCCGAGACGCTCGAGGTCTGCGAGGAGGTCGGCTTCGACGGCGCCTTCACCTTCGTCTTCTCTCCGCGCCGGGGCACCGAGGCCGCCGAGATGACGGAGGGCCTCGTCCCGCACCCCGTGAAGGTCGAGCGGATGGAGCGACTCGTCGAGGTCGTCCAGCGCCGGGCGACCGAGCGGGCGCAGCGGTTCGTCGGCCGCACCCTCGACGTGCTCGTCGAGGGCCCGTCGCGCACCGACCCGTCGAAGATCCGCGGCCGCAGCGCGCACAACAAGGTCGTCAACTTCACCGGTCTCGGCGAGCCGGGCGAG
Organism: Paraconexibacter sp.; assembly: GCF_059438195.1. Lineage (NCBI taxonomy): Bacteria > Bacillati > Actinomycetota > Thermoleophilia > Solirubrobacterales > Paraconexibacteraceae > Paraconexibacter > Paraconexibacter sp. Next base: position 19,914 of record NZ_JBLKKY010000073.1, on the reverse strand, counting down.
ATCGTGCCGGTGACGATCACCGCGGCGACGAGCCAGACGCTCGCCGGCGAGGCATCGCTCCTCGCGCGCGCCGGCGGCTGAGACGCGATCGGAGCCGCCCGCCGGTCAGCGGTGCTCGCGCTGGCCGTGCGCGATGTCCTGCGCGATGCGGTCGGAGCCCATGATCCGGCTGACGCGCGCCGAGGTCTCGGGAGCGATCCCGGAGAAGACGGCGCCGAGCCGGATCGGCATGGGCGCGACGTCGACCTCGCCGCGATCGCGCTCGATCGCGCTCGCGACGGACTCCGCGACGTCCTCGGGGCTCGACGTGCCGACGCCCTTCGGCAGCGACGCGCCGCTCGTCGCGAACATGCCCGCGTCGCGGATGAAGCCGGGGAACACGACCGAGACGCCGACCCCGGTGGGCGCGAGCTCGGCCCTCAGCGCCTGCCCGAAGCCCCGCAGCGCGAACTTCGAGGCGTTGTAGATCGACGAGTAGGCGGTGCCGACCTTGCCGGACATCGACGAGATGAGCACGATGTGCCCGCGGCCCTTCGCCGCCATCGTCTCCGCGTAGTGACGGGACATGACGATCGGCGCGCGGACGTTGACGTCGAGGGCGCGGTCGATCTCGTCGGCCTCGAAGGACGTGAGGGCCCCGGACGCGGGGAGCGCCGCGTTCGCGACGTAGACGTCGACGTCCCCGGCCTCGGCGAGGAGGCGGTCGACCGCCTCGGCGTCGCTGAGGTCGACCGCGATGGCGCGCCCGCCGAGCTCGGCGGCGAGCGGCTCGAGCACGTCCGCGCGGCGGCCGGTGAGGACGAGCGTCGCGCCGGCGCGGTGGAGGCGACGGGCGATCGCGTGGCCGATGCCTCCGGTCGCGCCGGTGAGCAGGACGGTCGTTCCCTCGAGATTCACGCGCCGAAGAGTGCCACAGTGGCCGTGAACCCGTGCAGGAAGGTGGTGTGTCCGACCGGGCCGATCTCACCCGCCGCGAAGAACCCGGCGACCGGGCGGCCGCCGACGGCGTCGTGGACGAGCCGGGCGTCGTGGTCGGGTGCGCCGAACATGCCGCTGCCGCGTCCGTTGCAGCTGAAGACGAGCGCCCCCGCGGCCGTGTCCGGCGCGGCCTCGGAGAGCGCCTCGCGGAGGTCGCGGTCCGCGCTCGCGGCGTCGCGGACGTGGAGGCGGAGCACCTGCCCGACGCGGACGTGGGCGCCGACGGCGATCGCGCCGGTCTCCGGATCGCCGCCGAGGACCGCGCGCACGAGGAAGTCCCCGCGGATGTACTCGGGCTTGTTCGGGTCGATGACGAGGCCGACGAGCAGTCCGGCGCCGAGCAGCGCCCGCTCGCGCTCCGGCAGCTCCTCGACGGCCGCCCTCAGGCGCTCGATCGCCGGCTCCCCGGCGAGCTCCTGGATGACGTGCCCGTCCGCCGCGGTGATCGTGAGCTCCGGACCGATCGGCGCGGCCCCCTGAGAGACGCACGGCGTCATCGGGACGCCCCGGAACGTCGCGGACACCGCGCCGTCCTCGACGAGCTCGGTGCCGTGGAAGAGCGCGCACGCGCCGTCGAGCGTCCGCGCGCTCGAGAGCCCGCCGACGACCGGGACCTCGGGGCTCGTCGCGCCGATGCGGTCGAGCACGAGGTCCGAGGGGAACGAGTACGGGTCGGCGAGGAGCACCGTGCCGGTCGCGCCGAGCGTGTCGGGCACCGGGACGGGCCCCGCGGCGTCCACGGGGGGCCGCAGGTGCTCGGTCGTCACGCTCGCGCCCTCGGCGAGCGAGGCGGCCCAGACGGCGATCGCGGTGCCGCGCTCGTGCTCGTGGCCTCCCGCGAGCACGCCCCCCGCGCCGCATCCGATGAGCGCGGCGGGGGAGAGGACCTCGTGGACGCCCTCCAGGGTCGCCCCGGGGTCGGTGAGGTGCGCGCCCGACGCGAAGACGACGGCGAGATCGGCCCGCCCGTCGCCCAGCTCGACCGCGGCCGCGCGCGCGGCCTCCCGCGCGCCGTCACCCGGTTCGGCGTGCTGTGATGCTCCGCATCCGGTCCGCATCGCCATCGCCCTGCGACGATACTCCCCGCGTGGATCCGCCCGTCATCGCGATCTTCGGTCCGACGGGCGTGGGCAAGACGGCGGTCGCGCTCGCCCTCGCGCGGCGGCTCCGCGAGCGCGGCGAGCAGCCGGTCGCCGTCGGCGCCGACGCGCTCCAGCTCTACCGGGGGCTCGAGACCCTGACCGGGGCCGCGGACGCGGCGGACCGGGCGGCCCTCGAGCATCGTCTCGTCGGCGTCCTCGACGTCACCGAGACGTGCAGCGCCGGTCGGTACGCGGAGCTCGCGCACGCCGAGATCGACGCGATCCTCGCCGGCGGCGGCGTCCCGATCGTCGTCGGCGGCACGGGGCTCTACCTCCGCGCCGCGCTCGCCGAGCTCGACCTCGCACCGCCTCCGCCGCCCGAGCTGCGCGAGCGGATCACCGCGGAGGTGCAGCGGCGCGGGAGCGCCGCCCTCCACGCCGAGCTGGCGACGCGCGTCCCTGCGGCGGCCGAGCGGATCGAGCCGACGGACACCCAGCGCGTCGTCCGCGCCCTCGAGCTCGAGGCGCTCGGGGCGCTCCCGGACCGCGCGGGCCCGAGCGCGCTGTGGACGGAGGCGACGCGCCATCCGACGCGCCTCGTGGGACTCGTCATGGACCGAGATGCGCTCGCCGCGGCGATCGACGCCCGGGTCGACGCGATGGTCGCGGCTGGGGCGGTCGAGGAGGTCCGGGCCGCCGAGGCCGCGGGCGCGTCGGCGACCGCGCGCAAGGCGCTCGGGTACGAGGAGCTGCTGCGCGGCGACGTGGAGGCGATGAAGACGCGCACGCGCCGGTACGCGAAGCGCCAGCTCACCTGGCTGCGGAAGCTGCCCGGCGCGGAGATCGTCGACGTCACCGGCCGGGACCCCGACGAGGTCGCCGCCGCGCTCCTGCCGTAGCCTCCGCGCCGCGATGCGCTTCGAGAAGTGGCAGGCCCTCGGCAACGACTACGTCATCGTCGAGGCGCGCAACCTCCCGTGGGAGCTCACGGCCGCCCGCGTGCGCCGGCTCTGCGACCGCCACACCGGCATCGGCGCCGACGGGATCCTCGAGCTCTCGCCGCCCTCGCAGTCCGGGTTCGTCGCGCGACTGCGCATCTTCAACCCGGACGGCTCGGAGGCCGAGCTCTCGGGCAACGGAGCGCGCGAGGCGATCATGTACCTCCGCCATCGCGGCTGGACGGAGTCCGACGTCTTCTCGATCGAGACGATCGCGGGCGAGATCCGCCCGACGATCACCGGGCCGACGACGTGCACGGTCGACATGGGACGGGCGCGGCTGCGCTCCGCGGACTTCCCGTCTGGCGGAGAGGACGGGACGGGGGACGTCGTCTCGGGCGGCCGGACGTGGCGCTTCCAGCACGTCCAGATCGGCAACCCGCAGTGCGCGATCCGGGTGGACGACCTCGCGGAGCTCGAGGCGCTCGACCTGTCCGCCCTCGGCCCGGCGATCGAGCACGCCGAGCTCTTCCCGAACCGGACGAACGTCTCGTGGTTCAGCGAGGTGGAGTCGGGGGTCATCCGGGCGCGGATCTTCGAGCGCGGTGTCGGCGAGACGATGTCGTCGGGCACCGGCGCGAGCGGCGCGGCCGTGGCGTACGTGCTGTCGGGGGCCGACGAGGACGTCCTCGTCCGCCTCGACGGTGGCGAGCTGCGGGTGACGGTGAGCGAGGCGCTCCACGTCGACCTCGCCGGGTGGGCGGTCTGCGTGTACGCGGGGGAGCTGAGCGCCGAGGCGCTCGCCGAGCTGGCCGGGTTGTAGCCTCCCGCGCCGTGAGCACCGAGCAGAAGACCGGAGCGTGGGCCGTCGGCCTCGCGACCATCGCCGAGCGGGACGGGCGCGTCCTCGACACGTACTATCCGGCGCCGCAGCTCGGCCTGGGCGGCGCCGCGCAGGACGCGATCGCCGCGGCGAAGCACCCAGGCGCGGGCACCCACGTCGTCCATCCGGCCGTCGCGACCGACCTCGGGGGCGGGGCGTTCAACGGCGCGATCGGGCGCGACGCGGTCCGCGACGTCCGCGTCGACCCCGTGCTCACCGTCGTCGAGGACGTCTCGGCCCCTCCGCAGGACGCTCACGACGTCTACCTGCGGCTCCATCTCCTCTCGCACCGGCTCGTCGCGCCGCACGGCGCGAACCTCGACGGGGCGTTCGGGCTCCTCGCGAACGTCGCATGGACCTCACACGGTCCGTGCGCCGTCGAGGACGTCCCGGCCGCGCGCCTGCGGGCCCGGGCGGCCGGGAGGGCCCTGCAGGTGACGAGCGTCGACAAGTTCCCGCGGATGACCGACTACGTCATCCCCGCCGGGGTGCGGATCGCCGATGCCGACAGGGTCCGGCTCGGCGCGCACCTCGCCGAGGGCACGACCGTCATGCACGAGGGGTTCGTCAACTTCAACGCCGGGACGCTCGGCGCGTCGATGGTCGAGGGGCGCATCAGCGCGGGCGTGGTCGTCGGGGACGGCTCCGACGTCGGCGGCGGGGCGTCGATCATGGGCACGCTCTCCGGCGGAGGGACCACCGTCATCTCGATCGGTGAGCGCTGCCTCCTCGGCGCGAACAGCGGGCTGGGCATCTCGCTCGGCGACGAGTGCATCGTCGAGGCCGGCTGCTACGTCACCGGCGGCATGCGCGTGAGCACGCCCGACGGCGAGGTCGTCAAGGCGAAGGACCTCAGCGGCGTCTCCAACCTGCTCTTCCGGCGCAACAGCGAGACGGGCGCCCTCGAGGTCCTCCCGCGCGAGGGCGCGTGGGGGAGCCTCAACGAGATGCTCCACCAGAACGACTGAGCGCCGCCCCGAACCGCCAGCGCCGAACCGGATTCCTGCGGTGCCATGGCGCCGCAGGAATCCGGTTCGGCGGACTGGGGGAGCGGCGACGCGCCAGCTTCGGGGTATAGGTGGTCACGGACCGCGCCGATAACTCCTCTCAGCACCCGACACGGACAACGGCACACCCGTCGCGAGGCGGGGTCGCAAAGCCAGGGGCCTCACGCAGGCAGCCCGGCCGCCCTACATGGAGGGGTACGAGATGAAGAGCAGGAGCAGGCTCACAGCGGGACTCGCGATCGCAGGCGTCTTCGCGTTCGCCTCGCCGGCATCGGCGGCGAGCGTCGACAGGCACCTCGACCGCGCAGACGCGGCGATCGAGAAGGCGACGGAGCACGCGAAGGACGGCCGCGACAGCGCCGCGATCGCCCATCTCCGCCGGGCGGACCGCGAGACCGCGAGTGCCCACCGGCACAACCGCAGCGGAGATCGTGAGGATCGCGCGCTCGACGAGCGGCGGATCGCGAAGCAGTTCCAGGAGAACGCGGAGACGGCGGCGAAGGTCGTCGCGCGCGTCGACGGCAGCGCCGACGCGAAGGCCGCCGACGAGGTCGAGGACGCCGTGGCCGGGCGCGAGAAGGCGCTCGAGCGCCTCACGGCGCTCGCCGAGCGGCTGCCCTCGCAGGCGCAGAAGGGCCTCGCGAAGTCCATCGAGCAGGTGACGAAGATCGGGACGCGTCCCGCGACGACGCTCGACCGCGCGATGCGCGCCGGCGACGTGGAGACCTCGGCCGTCGACGACGTCGAGAAGGCGATCGACGCGGTCGGCGAGGGCTCGGCGAACGACGTCTCGGTGCTCGACGAGCTGATGGACATCGTCCCCGAGCAGGCCCGCAAGGGCCTCGAGAAGGCGCGCGCGAAGGCGCAGGCCGGCAAGGACCGCGCGCAGGGTCGTCGTGGTGGCGCGCAGGTGTGCAAGGCCGAGCGCGAGGCCGACCCGGCGGCCTTCGACGACAAGTACCGCACGAACGAGGGTGAGGCGGGCGAGGAGTCCAACGCCTTCGGCATGTGCGTGTCGGGTCACAGCAAGCTGTTCCGCCCTGGGAGCAAGGGCGCGGAGAACCGTCCCGACTTCGCTGGTCCTCCGACCGGCGTGACCGGCGCTCCGACCGACGACCAGGCCGGCCCTCCGGCGGGCGTCGTCGGCCGACCGTAGAGAGGCTCCTCCTCTCCAGCCTCTCCGGACCCCCGCGGTGACCGACCGCGGGGGTCCGATCTGCGAGGCTCGACGCACGACATGGCGACTCTCCTCCAGCCCCTGACACGACGCCCCTGGACGGCGACGACGCGCCTCTCCGACGAGGCGCTCGCCAAGCGCGTCCGGGAAGGGGACGAGTCGGCCTTCGACGTCCTCTACGAGCGGCACGGCGCCGCGATCTCCCGCTATCTCCTCGCCCGGCTGCGCGACCCCCAGGACGTGCAGGACGCCCTTCAGGAGGCGATGGCCGCGGCGCTCCGCGCGCTGCGCGACGGCACGGGCGTCATCTCCGTCCGGGCCTGGCTCTTCCGCATCGCCCACAACGAGGCGCTGCGGATCATCACGGCACGCCGCGACGCCGACGTCGACATCGACGACGTCGCGCTCGCCGCGCCCGAGGCCGACCCCGAGGTCTCGCGCCGGATCACGCAGCTCTTCGACGACATCGGCCGGCTCCCCGACCAGCAGCGCTCGGCGCTCCTCCTGCGTGAGGTGCGCGGTCTCGGCTACGGCGAGATCGCCGAGGTCATCGGCACGTCGGAGGTCGCGGCCCGCCAGGCGATCTTCAAGGCACGCACCGCCCTCGCCGGCGCCCAGGAGGGCCGCGACGCGGCGTGCGTCGACGTCGCCGCGCTCATCTCCGACGGCGACGGCCGCGCGCTGCGCGGCCGCAAGGTGCGCGCCCACCTCCGCGACTGCACGGCCTGCAGCGCGCTGCAGAGCTCGATCCGCGAGCGCAGCGCGGCGATCATGCTCCTCCCGGTGTTCGGCTTGCCGGCCGGGGTGGGCGCGGTCGCCTCGGGCCTCCAAGGAGCCGGCGCTGCGGCTGCGGCGACCGGCACGGCAGCCGCGGGCGGCACCGCGCTCGGCGGCGCCTCCTTCGGCGGCATCGCGCTCACCGCGGGCGTCGCGAAGGGTCTCGCCGCGTTCGTCATCGCCGCGGGTGGGGGCGCCGCCGCGGTCGCGACGGCGGGCGGCTCGGACGATCCGGCGCCTGCGGCGTCCACCACGACCACGACGACGTCGACGACCACCTCCTCGGGGACCGTCTCGGCGCCCGCCACCATCCCCGCCGCGCTGCGCACGACGACCACTTCGAAGTCGGGCGACGACGCGGACGCCGCCGCCGAGAAGGCGGCGGAGAAGCGCCGCGAGGCCGCGGAGCGGGCCGACGAGGCCCGGCACAGCCGGGCCGCAGCCGCGGCCCGCGGCCGCGAAGCGGTCGAGAGCACGCCCGCGGCGTCACGGCGGTCGAGCGGCGCGACGCGCCCGAGCTCGGCGCCGTCGAAGCGCCCGACGTCGACCCCTGCGAAGCCGACGCGGCCGACGAGCGCCCCGGTCGAGCGCCCGGCGCCCACCGCCTCGGCTCCGGTGTCGGCGCCGAAGCCGACTCCGGCTCCCGCCCCGACGCCGGCCCCCGCCCCGACACGGGCGCCGGCGGCACCGGCCCCCGCGCCCGACCCGGCCCCGACCGCCGTCGCACCTGCGGCCCCGGGCGGCGGCGGCCCGGGCGGCCGACCCTGACCCACCCGGCCGAACCGGAGTCCTCCGTGGCCATGTCAACGGAGGAATCCGGTTCGGCGAATCAGGAGGTGAGGCGGGTGGCGGCCTCCTCGCAGCGCTCGGGTGACGGGACGAGCGCCGCGCGCACGTAGCCCTCGCCCTCCGGGCCGAAGTACGCGCCCGGCGCGACGAGCACGCCGCGCTCGCGCAGGATGCGCATCGCGTAGGCCTCGCTGCCCTCGGCACGCGTCCCCTCGGGGAGCGCGAGCCAGAGGAAGAACGTCGCCGGCCCGCCGGCGTCGCGGAGGCCGATCGCCTCGAGGGCGGGGAGGAGGACGGCGCGCTTCGCGCGGTAGCGCTCGCGGACCTCGCTCACGTGGTCCTCGTCGTCCCAGGCGGCGATCGCCATCCGCTGGACGAACTCCTGCGGAGCCGTCCCGACGTTCGGCCGGTAGCGCTTGAGGGCCGCGACGAGGTCCGCGTCCCCGGCCACGAACCCCGAGCGGTAGCCCGGCATCGAGGAGCGCTTCGACAGCGTGTTGCAGACGAGGACGTGGGAGAGGTCGTCGAGCTCGAGCGCCGAGCGGGGCGGGTCGCCCTCGAACCACAGCTCGCTGTAGGCCTCGTCGCTCGCGAGGACGAAGCCGTGCTCGCGCGCGAGGGCCGCGGCACGCTCGTAGAAGCCCTCCGGCGCCGTGGCCGCCGTCGGGTTGTTCGGGTAGTTGACCCACAGGAGCGCGAGCCGCCGCAGCTGGGCGGGGGAGAGCGCGTCGAGGTCGGGGAGGAAGCCGCGCTCGGCGCGCAGCGGCAGCTCGACGACCTCGCAGCCGGCGAACGCCGCTCCCCGCACGGCGACCGGGTAGCCCGGCGCGGTCACGGCGACGAGGTCGCGCTCGCCGCCGGCGACGACCTGGGCGAGGCCGAAGACGACCTCCTTCGTCCCGAGGGTCGGGACGACCTGCGTGTCCGGGTCGAGCGTCGCGCCGAACCGGCGACCGGCCCACGCGGCGATGCTCGCGCGCAGCTCGGGGAGCCCCACCGCGAGCGGGTACGTCGAGACGGGCTGCGCCTCGACCGCATCGCGGAGGGCCGCGCGCAGGAACGCGGGCGTCTCCTCGCGCGGCTCGCCGACGCCGAGGTCGATGACGTCGATGCCCTGCGCCACCGCGGCCGCCCGGGCCTCGCCGAGCCGCACGAACGGATAGGAGCGCATCCCGACCAGGACGGGGTTGAGCGGGACGCCCAAACCGGCTCAGTCCCCGGAGAGGAGCGCGTCGAGGAGCCGCGCGCTGCGGACGAGCGCATCGATGCGGACGAGCTCGTCCCGCTTGTGGGCGTAGGCGGGGTCGCCGGGCCCGAAGTTCGCGGCGGGCACCCCGGCGGCCGCGAACTCCGCGACCGGGGTCCACGCCTGCTTCGGCGCGACGCCGAGGTCGCCGATCGCCTGGAGCCGGCCGAGGAGCGCGTTGTCGCCGGGCGCGACGACCGGGGCCGAGGGCGCGTGGGCGATGATCTCGAACGACTCGCTCTCGCCCGAGCACCACGACCGGACGAGGTCCTCGGCCTCCTGCGGGCTGCGCCCCGGCGCGGACCGGTAGTTGACGTGGCAGTCGACGCGGTCGGGGACGACGTTGTCGGCGATCCCGCCCGAGATGCGCGTCACGGTCGCGACCTCGGTGAACGTGAGGCCGCTGACGTGGTGCTCGATGGGCCCCACCGCGTCGAGCCGCGCGATGCCACGCGCGGCGCGGCTGATCGCGCTGTCGGCGAGCCAGGGCCGCGCGGAGTGGCCGCTGCGTCCGTGGAACGTCCACGTCGCGTTGAGGTTCCCGAGGCAGCCCGCGTGGATCGCGTTGTCCGTCGGCTCCATCATGAGCACGAGGTCGGCCTCGTGGAGCGAGGGCTCGCGCCGGAGAAGGGGGGTGAGGGCGCTCTCGGAGAACGGCAGCTCCTCGCGGCCGAAGAGGACGAGCCCGAGCCGCGCGCGCGTCGCGGCCGCCGCCGCCGGGTCCGCCGCGAGAGCGGTCGCGAGCTCGATCATCACCGCGAGGGCGGCGAGCATGTCGGCGGCGCCGCAGCCGTGCACGGCCTGCGCGTCGCGGCGCCCCGGCCGGTTGCCCTGCGCCGGGACCGTGTCGAAGTGACCGCCGAGGAGGAGGAGCGGCCCGTCCGCGGGGCCGGGCGGGAAGGCGAGAATGCAGGTGTCGCCCGCGTCGCGGGCCTCGACGTCGGCGCCGAGGAGCACGCCGAGGACGTGCGCGGCGATCTCCTGCTCGTCCCGTGACTCGGACGGGATGTCGACGAGCTCGAGGGTGCGGGCGGCGAGCCGGTCGCCGAGCTCGGCGTCGGTCAGGCCGGAGAGCACGCCGGGACTCTATCGTGGGACGCGCGATGCGCTACTGCGGGATCGACGTCTCGGCGAAGCCGGCCGGCCAGCAGCTCGTCACGCTGCATCCGCGCCGCGGCACCGACGGCTCGCAGGAGCTCGTCGCGACGTTCTACGCCCCCGGCGACGGGGACGCGGTCGCCCGGACGGTCCTCGGCTTCGGCCGCGGTGAGGTCGTCGTCGCGATCGACGCGCCGTCCGGCCCGCGGCTCGATCTCCTCGCCCCGGGAGCGCCGCTCCGCGACGCGCTCGGCCTCCCGTCCGGCCGCTACGAGCGCTCACGCGTGTGCGACGCCCTCCTGTTCCGGCGGCGGCTCCCGCTCTACCCGGTGCCCGCGGCCGGTCAGGCGCTCTCGCAGTGGGAGACGTGGATGTCCCAGGGGTTCGCGCTCTTCGACCGCCTCTCGACCCTCGGGCTCTACCGCCCGGTCGCGGACGGCCGCTTCGAGGCCCCGGTCGGCGACGGCGCGCTGCGGAACGGCCGCCTCGTCGAGACGTATCCCGACGCCGTCTTCTGCTCGCTCCTCGGCCATCGGCCCTCGCCGAAGCGGACCCCGTGGGGGCTGCAGCAGCGGATCGCGGCGCTCAAGCTGCGCGGGATCGTCGACGCCGACGGCGGCCTCTGGCACCGCACGCTCGACGAGCTCGACGCGTGCGCCGCCGCGTACGCGGCCTACACGCTCGCGGCGGGGACGGGATCCTGGGTCGGCGATCCGACGGAGGGGGTCATCCTCGTCCCGGTCCAGGAGCTCCTCCCGACCTACGACAAGCTCCCGCCGCCGGAGCGCGCCTCGCTCGTCGGGGGCTGAGCGAGCGGGCTCCCGCTCAGCGCTCGACGAGGACGGTCGTCGCCTTCACGACGGCGGCGGCGGTGACCCCCGGCTCGAGGCCGAGCTCGTCGGCGGCCTCGCGCGACATGAGCGAGACGATCCGGTAGGGGCCGCAGGCCATGTCGACCTGCGCCATCACGCCGTCGCGCTCGACGGAGACGACGACGCCCTGCAGCCGGTTGCGGGCGCTCGAGCGCCCGCTGCCCCCGCGCTCGCGGAGGAGGCGCGCGAGCTCGGACCCGGCGATGACGCGCCGTCCGGCCCCATCGCGCTCGAAGGAGATCCTGCCGGCGCGCTCCCAGCGCCGCAGCGTGTCCACGCTCACCCCGAGGGCGGTCGCTGCGGTGCCGATCGGGACGCGGGCGAACGAGGCGGTCATGCGGCAGGCTCCTTGCGGTCGGGGGGAGAGGCGAGGCCGGACGCTCCCGGGCGGAGGCGCCCGTCCGAGAGGACATGGACCTCGGCGCCGAGCGCCCGTGCGTCGGCGACGTCGTGGGTGACGAGGACCCCCGGTGCGCCCGAGGCGTCGAGAGCGGTCCGGACCGCCTCGCGCACGTCGGCGCGGGTCTCGTCGTCGAGGCCCGTGAACGGCTCGTCGAGGAGGAGCACCGGCGGGGCTGCGGCGAGGGCGCGGGCGAGCGCGACGCGGCGTCGCTCGCCGCCGCTGAGGGTCCGCGGACGGGCGTCGGCGAGGTGACCGACGGAGAACGTCGCGAGGATCTCCTCGGCCCGGTCGCGCCGCTGCCCTCGCGGCGCGTCGAGCCCGTAGGCGACGTTGCGCCACGCCGGGAGGTGGGGGAAGAGCGCGTCGTCCTGGTGCAGGAGCGCGGCCCGCCGCCGCTCCGGCGGCAGGTCGATGCGCCGCGTCGTGTCGAGCCACGTCTCCCCGCCGCACTCGACGACGCCGCGGTCCGGTCGCTGCAGCCCGCTCACGACGCGCAGCAGGGTCGTCTTGCCGGCGCCCGAGCGGCCGGTGACCGCGACGCAGGTCCCCGCGGGCACCTCGAGCGTGACGTCGAGCGCGACGTCGCGCAGGGCGATCGCGACCTCAGCGCGCAGCACGGCGCAGCCCCGTCGGGGAGTCGAGCGGACCGGCCGCGACCTTCGTCGCGAGGAGGACGCCGGCGCTCGCGGCGATGAGCACCGCGGAGAGCGCGAGCGCGCCGGTGAAGTCGGTGCCGAAGCGCTCGTAGATGGCGAGCGGAGCGGTCTGCGTGACGCCGCGGAACGAGCCGGCGAACATGAGCGTCGCGCCGAACTCCCCGAGCGCGCGACCCCACGCGAGCGCGGCTCCCGCCACGAGGCCGGGACGCGCGACCGGCGCCGCGACGGCGAAGAGCGTCCGCGCCTCGCCGGCGCCGAGCGTCCGCGACGCCTCGAGGAGGCGCGGCTCGACCGCCTCGAACGCCGCGATGGCCTGCCGGACGTAGAACGGGGACGCGATGAACGCGAGCGCGACGACGACGCCGGCGCGTTCGAGGACGAGCCGGACGCCCGCGTCCTCGAGCGCTCCGCCGACGACGCCGCTCGGGCCGAGCGCGGCGAGGAGGGCGATGCCCGCGACGGCGGGCGGGACGACGAGCGGGAGCTCGACGAGCGTGAGGATCGCGGCCCGGCCGCGGAAGCGGCGCGTCGCGAGCAGCCACGCGGCCGGCGTCCCGACGGCGACGACGAGCGCGAGGGCGGTGAGGGACGTCTCGAGCGAGAGGCGCAGCGCGTCGACCGCGGCGGGGTCGTCGAGGGCTCCGACGAGGTCGCCTGGAGGCACGTCGACGAAGACGGCGGCGAGCGGAAGGGCGAGGAAGGCGAGCAGGACCGCGAGGAGGAGGCCCGCGAGCGCGGCGAAGGGGGCGGGGCGGCGCGGTCGTCTCATCGCGGCGGGAGGAACCCCGCGCGGCGCAGGGCGCGCCGGCCGGGGCCGTCGAGGAGTCCCGCGATGAAGGCCCGGGCCTCCGGCGCACGACGCGAGTCGCTCACGACGGCCGCCTCGTAGGACACCTCGGGCTCGAGGGCGGGGGGGAGCGAGACCGCGCGAAGGCGGTCGCCGGCGGCGGCGACGTCGGAGCGGTACGCGAAGCCCGCATCGACCGCGCCGCCCGCCACCTTCCCGACGACCCCTGAGACGTCCGGGTCCTCGCTGCGGACGTTCGCGAGGATCGCGTCGCGCTGCGCGGCCGGGAGCCGGTCGAGGACGCCACGCGCGTAGCTCCCGACGGGCACGTCCGCGGAGCCGACGGCGATCGTCACGCCGTCCCGGGCGAGGTCGGCGAGCGCGTCGATCTCCGATCCGGGCGGGACGGCGACGACGAGCTCGTTGCGCGCGAAGGTCACCGGTTGCTCGACGAGGCCCTCGGCGAAGAGCGCCCGCGGGAGCGCCGAGTTCGCCGCGGCGTAGACGTCGGGGCGGCCGCCGGCTCGGATCTGCGCGGCGAGCTGATCGGACCCGGCGAACGAGAACCGCGGGTCGACGCCGTCGAGCGTCTCCGCGTACTCGGTGAACGCCGTCTTCAGCGACGCGGCGGCCGAGACTCGCACCTCCGGGACGCCGCCGGCCGCGCTGGGCGACTCCGTCCCGTCGTCGTCGCCGCAGGCGCCGAGGAGGAGGCCCATCGCGGCGAGGGCGGCGGTCGGCAGGAGGCGGAGCCGCATGGCCGCAGGCTATCGCCTCTCCTAGGCATTGCCTATGTGGAGGCGAGGCGAGCCGACCGGTGTGCGACCCTATGTGCTGGATGCAGCGAACCCGCAACGGCCGGACGACCGACACCCGCGCCGCGACGACGACCACGACGCCCGACGGCCGCGCGCGGGCGAAGCAGCGCGCCTTCTGCATCGCCGCCCTCGAGGACGGCGACGACCTCTCCGAGCTCCGCGAGCTCCTGCGCACCGCGGGGGTCGCGGTCGTCGGCCAGTCGGTGCAGCACCGCGACCAGCCGCATCCCAACACCTACCTCGGGCCGGGCAAGCTCGAGGAGGTGAAGGCGCTCGCGAAGGCCGCGGACGCGAACGTCATCGCCTGCGACGACGAGCTGACGCCCCGCCAGGAGCGCAACCTCGAGAAGGAGCTCGGCTTCCCGGTCGTCGACCGCACGACGGTCATCCTCGACATCTTCGCCGGCCACGCGCACACGGCCGAGGGCAAGCTGCAGGTCGAGCTCGCGCAGCTGCAGTACAACCTCGCGCGGATGCGCGGGCTCTGGACCCATCTCGAGCGCCTCGGCGGCGGCGTCGGGACGAGGGGCCCGGGCGAGACGCAGATCGAGACCGACCGGCGCCTCGCGCGCGACCGCATCAGCGCGCTCAAGCGCCGCCTCGAGGAGGTGAAGGGCTCGCGCGCGACGATGCGCGCCGAGCGCGAGCGGGCGCACCTCCCGCAGGTCGCCCTCGCCGGCTACACGAACGCCGGGAAGTCGACGCTGATGAGCTGTCTCACCGGCGCCGAGGTCGGGGTCCGCGACCGGCTCTTCCACACCCTCGACCCCACGACGCGGACGACGAAGCTCGGCGGCCGGACGTACCTCTTCACCGACACGGTCGGCTTCATCCGCAAGCTCCCGCACCAGCTCGTCGAGGCGTTCGGCGCGACGCTCGAGGAGACGAAGCTCGCCGACCTCGTCCTCCACGTCGTCGACGGCTCCGTCGAGGAAGACGAGATGGTCCTCATGACCCGCGCGGTCGACGACGTCCTCGAGGAGATCGGCGCGGGGGAGCGCCCGCGCATCCTCGTCATCAACAAGACCGACGCGATCGACGACGAGCGGCGCGCGGAGCTGCGCCGCCGCCACCCCGAGGCCGTCCTCGTCAGCGCGCGCAGCGGCGAGGGCGTCGACGAGCTCGCGGAGCGGATCGCGGACGCCTTCGAGCGGACCCTCGTGGACGTCGACCTCCTCCTCCCGTACGCCGAGGGCGCGCGTCTCGCGGAGCTCCACGAGATCGCCGGCGACCTCGAGCGCACCGACACCGCGGAGGGCGTCCGCGTCCACGCCCGCGTGCCGCAGACGGTGGCCGAGCGCTTCGCGCGCTACGCAGCGACCCCGGCCTGACGCCGACCCCGCGTCAGCGCTCGTCGCCGCTGCCGCCCAGGACGTCGCGCCGCTGCCGCGAGAGCAGCTTCTCGATGTTCGCCTCCGCGACGGCGCCGAGATCGAGGCGGGCCTCGGTCGCGACCTGCGCGACGTACCAGAGGACGTCGCCGAGCTCGGCGGCGATCGCCGCGCGCCGCTCGTCGGAGAGGACCCCGCCGTCGTCGCGGATCATCTTCTTCACCTTCTCGGCGACCTCGCCGGCCTCCCCGCAGAGGCCGAGGGCCGGGTAGACGAGGTTCGCCCCCGCGCCGGGGTAGACGGCGGTCGCGCGCGACCGCTCCTGGTACTCGGAGAGCTGCATCGTCGGCACGACGCTAGTGGCCGCCGCGGACGACGGGGCGGCCGGGGCGCCGGGTCTGCGACCCTGGATGCGGATGGCCACGCGCCCGACAGCGCAGCAGGTGCGCCGGCGTCGCCGCGTCCTCCTCGGCGGTCTCGCCGGCCTCGCCCTCGCGGCCGGCGCGGCGACGGGGGCGGGCGCCGGCGACAGCGACGGCGACGACGTGACGGCGACCGTCCGGCCCGACGTCGCGAGCGTCGCCGAGGCGGGCGGCGTCACCGCGGAGCACGCCGTCACCCGGCGCGCCGACGCCGCTGCGAGCGACAGCCGGCGTACGCTCGACCGAGCGGTCGGCAGCCGGATCGTCACGCGGATGAAGGGCACGACGCCGTCCCGCGACCTGCGCCGCCGGATCCGCCGCGGACAGGTCGGCGGGGTCATCCTCTTCGCCGACAACATCCGCTCGCTCTCCCAGGTCCGCAAGGCCGTCCGGCGCCTCCAGGCCGCGGCCAAGGACGGGGGGCATGCGCCGCTGCTCGTCATGGTCGACCAGGAGGGCGGGCTCGTGAAGAGGTTCCGCTCGCTGCCCCCGAGCCGGTCGGCCCTCGCGATGGGCGACCACCGCCGTCCCGCGACGACCGCGCGCAAGGAGGGGCGGGCGACCGCGAAGGCGCTGCGCGACCTCGGCATCCGCGTCGATCTCGCGCCGGTCGTCGACGTCCCGCGGTCCCGCCGCTCGTTCCTCGGGACGCGTGCGTTCGGCACGACGACCTCGCGGGTCCGCAGCGCCGGGTGCGCGTTCGCGGACGGCCTGGAGGACGGCGGCGGCATCCCCGCCCTCAAGCACTTCCCCGGCCTCGGGCGCGCGGGCGCGAACACCGACGACGTCGGCGTCCGCATCACCGCGTCGCGGCGCGTCATCGAGGCGGGGTGGGCGCCGTACCGGCGCTGCGGCCGCGACGCCGACCGGCTCGTGATGATCGCGAGCGCCGTCTACCCGAGCCTCGGCGGCGACGATCCGGCGGTCCTCGAGCGGCGGACCTACGAGCTGCTGCGCGACGAGGTGAGCTCGAAGGCGGTGACGATCAGCGACGACCTCGAGACCCCTGCGCTCGACGGGGAGAGGCACGTCGAGGTCCGCGCGGCGCGTGCCGGTCTCGATCTCCTCCTCTTCGCGCGCTCCGAGTCGGCGGCCGCTCGTGCCTACCGCCGTCTTCGCGCCGCGGCCCGTGAAGGACGGCTCCGGCGCGCGGACGTCCTCGAGGCCGCCGAGCGCATCGACGCGCTGCGTCGCGGACGTGGCCGCGCCGACTCGTAAGGTTTCCCTAACATGCCGCGCGATGCGCGCTCTCGCCCTTGCCCTGCTCAGCGCCGCGGCGATCGTCCTCGCCGCCTGCGGCGACGACTCCTCGAGCTCCGATTCCGACACGCTCACCGTGTACTCGGGGCGTGCGGGCGGGCTCATCGGCCCGCTCATCGACCGGTACGAGGAGGAGCGCGGGATCGACCTGGAGGTCCGCTTCGGCGACACGGCGGAGCTCGCCGCCACGATCCGCGAGGAGGGGCCGAACAGCCCCGCCGACCTCTACATCGCCCAGGACGCGGGCGCGCTCGGCGCGCTCCAGGACGCCGGGGCGTTCGCCGAGCTGCCCGCCGACGTCCTCGAGCCCGTCGATCCGCGCTTCCGCTCCCAGGAGGACGTGTGGGTCGGCACCTCCGCCCGCGCGCGGGTCGTCGCGTACAACGAGGGCGAGGTCGAGGAGTCCGCGCTCCCGCCGTCGGTCCTCGGCCTCACCGATGGGCGCTGGAAGGGCCGGGTCGGCTGGGCGCCCCGGAACGCCTCGTTCCAGGCGTTCGTCACCGCGATGCGCGAGGTGCTCGGCGAGGACCGCACGCGCGCGTGGCTCGAGGGCATGCTCGACAACGACGTCGTCCCGTTCGACAACAACGTCGCGATCCGCGACGCCGTCGCCCGCGGCGAGATCGACGTGGGGCTCATCAACCACTACTACGTCGCCCAGGCCGTCGCCGAGGAGGGCGAGGACTACCCGGTCGGCGTCTTCTACCCGCCGGGCGGCGATCCCGGCTCGCTCGTCAACGTCGCGGGCGCCGGCATCCTCGCGAGCTCCGAGAAGCAGGAGATGGCGCTCGACTTCATCCGCTACATGCTGAGCGAGACGGGGCAGACGTACTTCGTCGAGCAGACGAAGGAGTACCCGGTCATCGACGGCATCGAGCCGCCCCCGGGCGTGCCGCCTCTCGCGTCGATCGAGCAGCCGGACGTCGACCTCTCCGACCTCGACGACCTCCAGGGGACGCTCGAGCTCCTCCGGGACACCGGAGCGCTCTAGCGCCGCGCGCGGGGATGGCCGTGGCGATCGGAGCGACCGTGCGCCGGGGGCTGCCGCGCCCGCGGCGCAGCCCGCCGGGACTCCTCGCGATCGCCCTCGCGATCGGGGTCGCGTGCGGGCTGCCGGTCGTCTACCTCGCCGTCGTCATCGGGGACTCGACCGGGACGGCGCTCGACGCGATCGCGCTCGAGAGGACGCTCCCGCTCATCGCGCGGTCTCTCGGCCTCGCGCTCGCGGTCACCGCGAGCGCGTTGGCGATCGCGGTGCCGCTCGCGTGGCTCACGAGCCGCACCGACCTCCCCGGCCGGAGGGTGTGGGCGGTCCTCACGACGCTGCCGCTCGTCGTCCCGAGCTACATCGGCGCGTACATCGTCGTCTCCGCGCTCGGGCCGAAGGGGCTCCTCCAGCAGGCCTTGGAGCCCCTCGGCGTCGACCGCATGCCCTCGATCTACGGGTTCGTCGGGGCGTGGCTCACCCTCACGCTCTTCACCTACCCGCTCGTCACGCTCACCGTCCGCGCGGCGCTGCGGCGGCTCGATCCGCAGCTCGAGGAAGCGGCGCGCGGCATGGGACGCAGCGGCTGGCGGACGTTCCGGGACGTCGTCCTCCCGCAGCTCGTGCCCGCGATGGGCGCGGGCGGGCTCCTCGTCGTGCTCTACACCCTGAGCGACTTCGGCGCCGTCGCGATCCTGCGGGTCGACACGTTCACGGCCGAGATCTACACCGCGTACCGGTCGAGCTTCGACCGCACGGGCGCGGCGGCGCTCGCGGCGGTCCTCGTCCTCCTCATGCTCGCGATCCTCTGGGTCGAGGGCCGGATCCGGCGGGGGCGGGTCTACCACCGCTCGACGCCAGGGGTCGCCCGCGCGGCCCGCGACGTCGAGCTCGGGCGCTGGCGCTGGCCGGCCCTCGCGTTCTGCGGCACCCTCACCCTCCTCGGCCTCGTCCTGCCGGTCGGCGTCCTCGTCTACTGGTCACTGCAGAGCGTCGCCGGAGACCTCGACCTCGGGTCGGTCGTCTCGGCCTCCGGCAACTCTCTCCTCGCGGCGGGTCTCGCGGCCGGCGCCGCAGCGGTCGTCGCGATTCCCGTCTCGATCCTCACCACCCGCTACCCGAGCCCCGTGAGCGCCCTCATCGAGCGCCTCTCCTACAGCGGGTACGCCTTGCCGGGCATCGTCATCGCCCTCGCCCTCGTCTTCGTCGGGACCCGCGTCGTCCTGCCGCTCTACCAGTCGCTGGCGATGCTCGTCTTCGCCTACGTCGTCCTCAAGCTGCCGCTCGCGATCGGGGCGACCCAGTCGTCGCTCCTCCAGGTGTCCCCGCGGATCGAGGAGGCCGCCCGCAGCGTGGGGCGCGGGCCCTTCGCGGTGTTCGCGACGGTGACCGCGCCGCTCGCGGTGAGCGGGGTCCTCGCGGGCGCGTCGCTCGTCTTCCTCAAGGCGATCAGCGAGCTGCCGGCGACGCTCATCCTCAAGCCGATCGGGTTCGACACTCTCTCGACCGAGATCTGGGATGCGACGACCGTCGGGTTCTACGAGGCGGCGGCGATGCCGGCGCTCGCGCTCCTCCTCATCTCCGCGGTGCCGCTCTACCTCCTCACCGAGCGCGGTGATGCCTCGGTGCCGACCGCGCAGAGCCAGGTCTGAGGGCCCGGGGGTCGCTCGTCCCGTGCCCGGGTCGAACGTCGATCTGCACCCCTCAGCGGGGGTGAGGATCGACGTTCGGTCCGCGAGGGGGTGACGATCGACGTTCGGCGGCGACGCCGACGGCGGTCGCGGCCTGGGCGGCGAGGACGAGCGCCCCCGCGTCGGCGCCCGCGGCGAACCCGCGCCGGACGAGGCCCGCGTAGAACGACGCGCCGCCGCGACGCCGCGCGCCCGGATCGGCGGCGCGGAACCGCGCGGCGCCGCGGCCGTAGCGCACCTGCTGGCCCCAGAAGGCCCGCAGCCCGAGGTCCTGGTGGTGGACGACGACGGCCCCGGGAACCCATGCGATCCGGCCACCGCCCGCGACGACGCGGGCGCACCAGTCGCGGTCCTCGCCGGCCGCGAGCGGGAAGCGCTCGTCGAAGCCCCGCTCGCCGAGGACGCCGGCCCGGACCCCGAGGTTGCACGACGGCCCGAACGCGACGGTCCCGGCGACGGGGTCCCGGCCCGCCTCGACGACGTGGTCGACGATCGCGTGCCAGGCGCGCGTCGTGCCGCGCGCGCCGGGGGGAGGGACCGTCGATCCGACCGCCGCCTCGGCCTCGTCGAGCGCGGCGGCGAGCGCCTCCGCCCACGTCGGCGTCGGGACGCAGTCGTCGTCGCAGAAGAGGACCCGCTCGCCCCGTGCCGCTCGCGCTCCGGCGTTGCGTGCGGCCGCCGGGCCTTCGCCGCCGCGGCGCAGCACCCGCG
>NZ_JBLKKY010000072.1:0-20821 GCF_059438195.1 Paraconexibacter sp. | reverse complement strand
GCAGGAGCCTCGGCGGGCGCGGGCGCCTCGGCCTCGGCGGCGGCCTGCGCGGCCGCCTCGGGCTCCGCGGGCGCATCGGCCATGCCCGCGGGCGGCTCGCCGGCGTCGGAGGACGCGGCCGGCGCGGCATCCGCGGGCTCCGGCGCCTCGGCGGGCTCGGGCTCCGGGGCCACCGGGGGCTCGGCCGGCTCCCCGGGGGTCTCCGGCTCGTCCGGCGTCGCCGGGCCGGGAGTGTCCGGCACGATGGGCGTCGCGGGCTCGTCCGGAACCACCGGTGCGGTCGGATCGGAAGGGTTGGGCACCTCGGAGGACGGCCCACCGGCGCGCTCGCCGCCGGGCTCGGGCTGCGGGTCGCCTGCGGCGGGCTCCTGCTCCTCCGGGTTCGGGCTGTTCTCCTCGGTCGTCATGCAGATACGAGGATGGCGGTTTTGCCTCGCGCGCGTCGCGCGGGGGTGACCGCGCCACACCGAGGCACGGGCGCGTGGGCAGCGTGACCGCGGGTACTAGTATGCGAGCGACCCCGCGGAGAGACCAACAGGAGAGCTGCCAGTGAGCACGGAGACCCAGCAGGACGCCGCCACCGGAGGCGCCGGCGGCAAGGACACCCTCACGATCACCGACAACCGCACGGGCCGGACCTACGAGGTCGAGATCACCGACGAGACGATCCGCGCGCTCGATCTTCGCCAGATCAAGGTGAAGGACGACGACTTCGGTCTCATGACCTACGACCCGGCGTACATGAACACGGCGTCGTGCCGGTCGTCGATCACGTACATCGATGGCGACAAGGGCATCCTCGAGTACCGCGGCTACCCGATCGAGCAGCTCGCCGAGCAGTCGTCGTACCTCGAGGTCGCCTACCTCCTCATCCACGGCGAGCTGCCGAACCAGGCCCAGCTCGACGAGTGGGTGCACGAGATCACGATCCACACGTTCGTCCACGAGAACGTCAAGCAGTTCGTCGAGGGCTTCCGCTACGACGCCCACCCGATGGGCATGCTGCTCGCGACCACGGGAGCCCTGTCGACGTTCTACCCGGACGCGAACCAGATCGACGACCCGGAGATCCGCTACAGCCACGTCATCCGCCTCATCGCGAAGATGCCGACGCTCGCGGCGTTCGCCTACCGGCACGCCCGCGGCATGCCGTACGTCTATCCGGACAACGACCTCAGCTACCCGGGCAACTTCCTCGGGATGCTCTTCAAGATGACCGAGCTCAAGTACGAGCCGGATCCCCGCATCGAGAAGGCGCTGGACATCCTCTTCATCCTCCACGCCGACCACGAGCAGAACTGCTCGACCAGCTCGGTCCGGGCCGTGGGCTCGTCGCAGGTCGACCCGTACTCGGCGACCGCCGCCGGCGTCGCGGCGCTCTACGGACCGCTCCACGGCGGGGCGAACGAGGCGGTGCTGCGGATGCTGCGGCGCATCGGGTCGCTCGACAAGGTCCCGGAGTTCGTCGACGGCGTGAAGGCCGGCAACGAGCGCCTCATGGGCTTCGGTCACCGCGTCTACAAGAACTACGACCCGCGCGCGGCGATCATCAAGAAGTCCGCCGACGACGTGTTCGAGGTGACGGGCACCAACCCGCTGCTCGACATCGCTCTCGAGCTCGAGCGGATCGCGCTCGAGGACGACTACTTCGTCTCGCGCAAGCTCTACCCGAACGTCGACTTCTACTCGGGTCTCATCTACGAGGCGCTCGGGATGCCGGTCGACATGTTCCCCGTCCTCTTCGCCATCCCGCGCACGAGCGGCTGGATCGCTCAGTGGCTCGAGATGACCGAGGACAAGGAGCAGAAGATCGCCCGTCCGCGGCAGATCTACACGGGAGAGCGCACGCGCGACTACGTCCCGCTCGGCCAGCGCTGAGCACGTGACCACCACCGCAGCGACGTCCAGCCGGCTCCGCGCCCTCCTCGAGAGCGCGGAGCGGGGCGGGACCGCCGGCGGCCCAGGGACCGCAAGGGCGAGGAAGCGCCGCTCTTCTTCCCCCCTCACGCGCCTCACCTGACACCCCGTCGACGGGGTGATGCGTCTCACAAGCGGGGAACGCGCGTTCGCGTACCGTGGAGTACGTGTTCGCGCAACTTCTCGGCTATCGGTTCGGTGAGCTGCCCGACGGGCGGCGCCTGATCGTGCGGCCGGTCGGGCCGGACGACAAGGCTCTGCTCCAGTGGGGGGTCGAGCATCTCTCCCCCGAGTCCGCCTACCGCCGCTTCTTCTCGCCGAAGCCCCGCCTCACCGCGGCCGAGCTGAAGTACCTCACCGAGATCGACCACCGGGACCACGAGGCGCTCGTGGCGGTCCTCGCCGAGGACCCGGCGACGCCCGTCGGCGTCGCGCGCTTCGTGCGCCTGGCGGACGACCCGCGGGCCGCCGAGGCCGCGATCACGATCGGCGACCCGTTCCAGGGCCAGGGCGTCGGCCGGCTCCTCCTGCGCCTCCTCGCCGACGCCGCGCGCGACCGCGGCATCGATCGCTTCACCGCGACGATGCTCGCCGACAACGTCGGCGCGCGGCGCCTCTTCGGCAGCATCTCGACCCACGTCGAGGCCGTCCGCAACGGGTCGACCCTCGAGCTCGTGTGTCACCTCGGCGCGGAGCGCGAGCTGCCGCGCGGCGAGGTGCCCGACCTCCTCGCCGCGTAGATCGCCTCCCGACGAGCGCTTCGCCGGAGGCCTCTGGTCGCGCAGATACCCTGCGGGCGATGGATGCGCATCTCAAGACGCTCGCCGAGGCCGGGCTCGCCGTCGAGGCTGCCGAGTCCGCGCTCGAGGACGGAGCCCATCACACCGCCGCCGAGCACCTCGACGCGGCCGACGCTCATCTCGCCGGACTCCGCACCGCCTGGGCGGACATGAGCGCGGCCGAGCGTGCGATCGTCGGGCGGACCGCGACGCCCGTCTCCGAGCGGGTCGCCGCGGCGCGACGGCGGCTCCCCCGGGCCTCCGCCCTCTCCGTCGGCGCACCCGAGGTCGACCCGGACGAGGACGTCGACCCCGGCGCCGCGCCGATCGTCACCGACCGGCGCACCGCGGACGGCGAGGCGTGAGCGACGAGGCGACGGTCGTCGTCCGCATCGGCTCGTCGGTCGAGAAGCACGGGTGCGCGTCGCTCGGCGAGGCCCTCGACGTCCTCGAACGTGAGCTCCGCGCGGCAGCGACCGGCGCGCCGCGGACGACGGCGCGCGCCCTCCTGCGCGAGTACGAGCCCGTCGAGCAGGTGATCGCCCGCGGCGAGCTGCGCGGCCCGAAGGGGCTGCGTGCGGGCCTCGACGTCCGGGGCGACGGATCCGCCGAGGCGTGGACCGGGCGGATCCGCAAGCGTCCCGTGGAGCCCGAGGGCCGCGAGGACGCCTTCGCGGCCCTGCGGCGCGTCGTCGGGCGCTGACGACGGTCAGGCGGCCGCGCGGAGCGGCGGCAGCGCGAGGCCCGCGCCGTTGTCGCGGAGCCAGCGACGGGCGTCGTCGTGACCGGGGCAGTGCGCGGCGACGAGCGCCCAGAAGCGCGGCGAGTGGTCGAGCACGAGCAGGTGGCAGGCCTCGTGCCACACGACGTAGTCGAGGATCGGCTCGGGCGCGAGGAGCAGCCGCCAGTTGAAGCTCATCGCGCCCTTCGACGTGCAGGACCCCCACCGCGTGCGCTGATCGCGGATCGTGAGCCGCGTCCAGGGCCGGCCGAGCGCGGCGCTCGCGACATCGAGCCGCGGGGCGATCTCGGCGCGGGCGGCACGGCGGTACCAGCGCTCGAGCGCCGGGCGCGCGTCGGCGCCCGGGACGAGGAGGGCGTCGCCGCCCGCCGGCCGGTGGACGCGGGTGCGCCCCGGCTCGGCGACGAGGCGCAGGTGAGAGCCGAGGTAGGGCACGGTGCCGGGAGGGAGGGCCATCCGATCGCGCCGGGCGGCGTTCTCCGCGAGCCGGCGATCGATCCACGGGCGCAGCTCGACGACCGCGGCGGCCGCGTCCCTCTCGCGACCCCGGGCCGGGAGGACGACCTCCACGCGGTCCGACGGGTCGACGGTGATGCGGACGCGACGCGCCCGTGAGGAGCGCCGGATCGTGAACGCGAGATCGGGGTCCGCGGCGGGCACCCGCGGAAGGGTACGGTTCGGGGACGACGATGCCCCGCTCGGTCGTCCACCTCCCCACCCAGGTCCGCCCGCCCTTCCGGGTCTTCATCAGCGGCGTCCCCCAGACCGAGGGCGAGGACTACGTCATCGAGGGCGGGCGCCTCGTGTTCCCCGGCCGCGAGCTGCGCAAGGACCGCATCAGCGGCTGGCGCTGGCTCCTCGGCGCGTGGGGGGTCGGGACGTACCGCCAGGACGACTCGGTCGACGTCCAGTACGAGGTCGGCGGCCGTCCCCGCGTCGCGGAAGCCCTCCCGATCGTCATCGAGGACGACTGACCTGGTCATCCGTCCTGACGAAACCCACGCCTGGAGTGAGTTTCGTCAGGGTGGGTGGGGGCGTCGCTACGCCGGGACGATGCCCTCGGGCGGCAGCGAGAGCCCGGTGACGCGCTCCCACGGGCGCCAGAGCTTGAGCGCGCTGAGGATCGCGCGCGTCGCCGGCGAGCGGTTGAGCGTGTAGAAGTGGATGCCCGGCGCGCCGCCCTCGAGGAGGTCGGCGCACTGGAGCGTCGCGTAGCTCACGCCGAGCTCGGCGACCGCCTCCTGATCGCCGGCGCGCTCCTCGAGGGCGGCGGCGAGGCCCGTCGGGAGGTCCGACCCCGAGAGCGACGTCATCTTCTTGATGCCCTCGGCGCTCGTGATCGGCATGACCCCCGGGATGATCGGGACGTCGATCCCGGCCGCGCGGGCGCGCTCCACGAAGTCGAAGTAGAAGCGGTTGTCGAAGAAGAGCTGCGTGATGAGGAACTGCGCGCCCGCGTCGACCTTCGCCTTGAGGTAGCGGAGGTCGTCCTCCGGTGAGGTCGCGTCGATGTGCGTCTCCGGGAACGCCGCGGCGCCGATCGCGAACTGCGGGTACTCGGCGCGGATGAGCTCGATGAGCTCGCGGGAGTACTCGAGGCCGCCCTCGGTCTTCGTCCAGCGCTCCTCGCCCGCCGGCGGGTCGCCCCGCAGCGCGAGCACGTTCTCGACGCCGGCCTCGCCGAGCGCGTCGAGGACCGAGCGGAGCTCGTCGGTCGTCGCGTTGACGCAGGTGAAGTGCGCCATCGCCTCGAGGCCGAACTTCGACTTGATGCGACTCACGATCTCGATCGTCTTCTCGCGCGTGCTGCCGCCCGCGCCGTAGGTGACCGAGACGTAGGACGGCTCGAGCGCGCGGAGCTGCTCGAGGGACGTGTAGAGCTTCTCCTCGCCCTCCGCGGACTTCGGCGGGAAGAACTCGAAGGAGAACACCGGATCGCCCTTGCGGGCCAGCAGATCGTCGATGCGCATGGCCCGGCAAACCCTAACACGATCGTGTCAAGGTTGGGCGGGCACGTCCGAGGCGACCGTCCAGCGGTCGGGCTCGCCGTCCTCCCCGGGGATCCGCGCGGCGCGTCCCGTCCGCTCGAGATGGGCGAGGTAGCAGAGGGTCTCGGTGATCCACCACGCCGCGTTGAGCTCGGTCAGCCGCTCCCCGTAGATCCGGGGGACCGCGTCGAACACGGTGAGGGGCCCGTGCTCGGAGAGGACGAGGGAGACCGTGCTGAGCCGCTCGGCGACCGCGGCGCGGTTCGCATCGATGTGCGCCTGGACGTCGGCGAAGGTCCGTCCGTGCCCGGGCAGGCAGAGCCGGGCGTCGAGCCGCTCGATCGTGCCGAGCGAGTCGAGGAACTCCCCGACGGGGTCCGGCGTGTAGCCGTAGTCGTAGAAGAGCGAGACGCGGCCGAGCAGATGGTCCCCGGTGACGAGGAGGCGACGCTCCTTCTGGTGCAGGCACACGTGCGAGGGCGCGTGGCCCGGCGTCTCGTGGACCGTCCAGGTGCCGAGGTCCGTCTCGATCGCGACCCCGTCGACGAGGTCGCGGTCCGGGAGGACCACCTCGTCGACGCCGTACTTCCGGTCCCGCGCCTCCTCGGCCCAGGCCCGCAGCGGCGCGTCGGGGACGCCGGACTGCCGAGCGACCTCGAGCCGCC
Source organism: Paraconexibacter sp. (assembly GCF_059438195.1). Classification (NCBI taxonomy): domain Bacteria; kingdom Bacillati; phylum Actinomycetota; class Thermoleophilia; order Solirubrobacterales; family Paraconexibacteraceae; genus Paraconexibacter; species Paraconexibacter sp. The sequence continues at coordinate 14,730 of NZ_JBLKKY010000072.1, read as the reverse complement.
GGGCGAGCGCGGCGTCCGGGTCCGCGGCCGCCTGCGTCGTGTGCGCGTGCGCCGGGTGCATGAGGAACTCGCACCCGCTGCGCTCGATGACCGCCGAGGCCTGCCCGTAGTGGTCGGAGTGGGCGTGGGTGCACACGAGGAGGCGGACGTGCTCGAGCCGCAGGTTCACCTGCGCGAGCGCCCGCTCGAGGTGCGCGAGGGAGCCGGGCTCGTGCATCCCCGTGTCGATGAGGACGATGCCGTCGCCGCGGGCGATCGCCCACGCGTTGCAGTGCGGCACGCCGGGCCACGGGAGAGGGAGCCGCAGACGCCACACGCCCGGGAGGACGCGCTCGCCGCGGCCGACCTCGCGCTTGCGGGAGGAAGGGGGCACGACCGATGAGTGTATGTCCCTGCTCGCGGCCGGCTCCGCTCCCATGACTAGGATGGTCGGCCATGGCGGAGAAGCCGAAGGACGTCGCGCTCGAGTACTTCGAGGCGATCGGTCGACGCGACCTCGACGCCGCGGTCGACCTCTGGGAGCCCGGCGGACGCGAGAACGTCCGCGGGCAGGTCGACACCACCGCACCGGAGGGCGTCCGCGCCTTCCTGGGCGAGCTGATGGCCGCGCTCCCCGACCTCGACTTCGAGGTCGTCGAGACGACGGCGCAGTCGTCGCGCGTCGCCGTGCGCTGGCGGATGCGCGGGACCTTCTGCGGCGCGCCCTACCGCGGCATCGCGCCGACGGGCCGGCGCTTCGACCTCGAGGGCGTCGACGTCCTGCGCGTCCTCAAGGGCCGGATCGTCGAGAACAACGCGTACCTCGACGGCATGACCTTCGCGCGCCAGGCCGGCGTGCTCCCCGAGGAGGAGAGCCGCGCGTTCCGAGGCGTCCTCGGCGCCGCGAACGCCCGGGCGAAGGCGACGCGGCGGGCGGCGGGCAGCGAGCCCGAGCCCGTCGCCGACGGCGTGTGGGTCGTGCGCGGCGGCATCCCGCGCACGATGAACGTCTACCTCGTGCGGGAGCCCGACGGCTCGGGCGTCCTCGCCTTCGACGCCGGGATCCGCACGATGACGCCCGCGATCGCCAGGGCCGCGGCGTCGCTCGGCGGCCTCACGCGGGTCGTGCTCGGCCACGGCCATCAGGATCACCGCGGCGCGGCGCCCGGCCTCCGCGTCCCCGTCGTCTGCCACGCCGACGAGGTGCCGGTCGCCGAGGGCGACGGCGGGTACTCGTCGTTCGACTTCGGCCAGCTGCCGCCGCCGACCCGCTACGTCATGCCGCGGATGCTCCGGCACCTGTGGGACGGCGGTCCCGTGACGATCGACGAGACGGTCGTCGAGGGCGACGACGTCGCCGGCTTCGAGGTCGTCCACCTGCCGGGCCACTCACCGGGGCTCATCGCGCTGTGGCGCGCCTCCGACCGGCTCGCGCTCACGACCGACGCCTTCTACACGCTCGACGTGAACACGACGATCCCGGGCGAGCCTCGTCTCCCGCACCGCGCGTTCACCCCGGAGCCCGAGCGCGCCCGCGAGTCCCTGCGCAAGCTCGCCGACCTCGCGCCCGCCGCGGCGTGGCCGGGCCACGCGGGCCCCGTGACGTCCGACGTCCGCGGCGCCCTCGAGCGGGCGGCCGCCGCCGGCTGATGGGCAAGCGCTCCCGCCGCCGCGAACGCGACACCGGCCGCCCCGGGACCGGAGGGGGCCCGAGCTCGTTCGCCGACCTCGGGCTCGACCTCGACCTCGACGCGGAGACGTCCGGCGTCGCCGAGGAGGTCGACCGCGAGCTCGCCGGCGGCCACGGCGTCCTGCGGCTGCGTACCGGGATGAGCCCCGGGACCCGCGACGAGTACGCGGCGCTGCGGCGCGGCGACCGGTCCACGGCGGCCTCGACGAGCGAGGACCGCTGGGCGCGCGCCGTCGAGTTCCTCTTCGAGCGTCTCGTCGTGCGCTGGGACGTCGCGGGCGTCGCGACCGAGGGCCCGAAGGACCTCCTGCGCCGGTACCGCGCGACCACCCCGGACGAGCGCCGCGCGATCCGCGACGCTCTCCGCGACCACCTCGCCGAGCACCTCCCGGAGGTCCCCGCCCCATGAGCCAGAGCCCCGCCCGTCCCGCGACGACCGTCGACTCCATCCCGGAGCGCCTCCTCCTCGGCTCCGGCCCGTCGCCGGTCCCGCCGCGGGTGCTCGCCGCGATGTGCCACCCGACGATCGGCCACCTCGATCCCGCGTTCGGGACGCTCATGGACGAGATCGCCGCGGGGCTCCGCGCGGCCTTCCGCACCGACAACCGCGTCGCGATGCCGGTGAGCGGCACCGGGAGCGCGGGGATGGACCTCATGGTCGCCAACCTCGTCAGGCCGGGGGACCGCGTCGTCTGCGGGATCCACGGCCTCTTCGGCGAGCGGATGGCGGACGCGCTCGGCCGGCAGGGAGCCGAGGTCGTGCCCGTGAGGGCGGAGTGGGGCCGCGCGATCGACCCCGGGGAGATCGTCGCCGCCGTGCGCGCCGCTCCCACCGCGGCGGCGTTCGTCGTCCACGGCGAGACGTCGACGGGCGTCGCCCAGCCGCTCGACGGGATCGGCGACGCCTGCCGGGAGCAGGACGCGCTCTTCCTCCTCGACTGCGTCACCTCGCTCACCGGGCATCCGCTCGACCTCGCGGCCTCCGGTGTCGATGCCGCCTTCAGCGGCACCCAGAAGTGCCTCAACGCTCCCCCGGGCCTCGCGCCGTTCACGATCTCCGAGCGGGGTCTCGCCCGGGTCGACGGGTCGTCGCGCTCCTGGTACTTCGACCTCTCGCTCGTCCTCGGCTACTGGACGGCGGGGACGGGGTCGGCCGGCGGCCGGCGCGCGTATCACCACACCGCGCCGATCAACAACGTCTACTCGCTCCGCGAGGCCCTCGAGATCGTCGAGGAGGAGGGCCTCGAGGCGCGGTGGGAGCGTCACGCCCGTGCGCACCGCGCCCTGCGCGACGCCTGCGCCGTCCTCGGCCTCGAGCGACTCGCCCCGGAGGGCGAGCAGCTCCACCCGCTGCTCGCGGTCCGCGTCCCCGACGCCGTCGACGAGGCCGCGGTCCGCGGCGCGCTCCTGCGCGACCACGGCATCGAGATCAGCGGCGGGCTCGGCCCGCTCGCGGGGACGACCTGGCGGATCGGCGTGATGGGCGAGGGCGCGCGTCAGGAGCCGCAGGAGCGCCTCGTGCGCGCGCTCGCCGCGCTCCTGGGGCGCGGCGTCGAGGAGCCGCTCGCCGCGCTCGCCGAGGGGTGGGCGGCGTGACGGAGCAGCCGTCGGAGCCCGCCCGCGACGACCCCGACGCGGTCGCGCGGGTCGTCGACGCCGCCGCGTTCGCCGACCTCGTCGCCGGCTACTGCCTCGACGTGCGGGAGGGCCAGCAGGTCGTCGTCCGCTCGACGACGCTCGCGGCGCCGCTCCTCCTCGAGCTGCAGCGCGCGATCCTCGAGCGCGAGGCGTGGCCGTTCCTGCGCATCGAGCTGCCCGGGCAGACCCGCGCGTTCTACGAGCACGTCGCCGACCACCAGCTCGACGGCTACCCGCCGCTGGCGCTCGCCGAGGCGAAGGGCCTCGACGCGACGGTCGGCATCCAGGCCCCCGGCGACGTGCGCGAGCTGTCGGCCCTCGATCCCGAGGCGCTCATGCGCTCGCGCCGCGCCCGCCAGCCGGTGAGCGAGCAGATGATGAAGAAGCGCTGGTGCTCGACGCTGTGGCCCACCGCGTCGCTCGCCGCGCAGGCGGGCATGACGCTCGAGGACTTCGCGGCGTTCGTCCGCGGGGCGCTCTTCCTCGCCCGGCCCGCCGGTCCCGTCGCGGCGTGGTCGGAGCTGCGGGTCTTCCAGGACCACCTCATCTCGCGCGTCGGTCGCGCGACGACCATCCGCATCGAGTCCGAGGGCACCGACCTCACGCTCGACGTGAAGGGCCGCTCCTGGGTGAACAGCGACGGGAAGCGCAACATGCCCTCAGGCGAGGTCTTCACGGGCCCGAAGGAGGACGGCGTCAACGGGCGCATCCGCTTCGACGTCCCGTCCTCACCGGCCGGCGTCGAGGTCCGCGACGTGACGATGGAGATCCGCGACGGGGAGATCGTCTCCGCCCGCGCCGAAGTCGGGGACGACTACCTCCAGCGCGCGCTGCAGACCGACGACGGGGCCCGGCGGATCGGCGAGCTCGGCATCGGGACGAACTTCGGGATCGACCGCCCGATCGGCGTCATCCTCTTCGACGAGAAGATCGGCGGGACCGTCCACTGCGCGATCGGGCGCAGCTATCCCGAGACGGGCGGCAAGGTCCGCTCCGCGGTCCACTGGGACCTCATCTGCGACCTGCGCAAGGGCGGCCGGCTCTCGGCCGACGGCCAGACCCTCATGGAGGACGGCCGCTTCACGCGGTAGGACGCTCGAAGCGGGCGGCGTCGATCCGCCACTCCCCGCTCTCACGCACGAGCTCCAGGACGAGCGTGTCGTCCGGATGGCGGCGCACCCGGACGACCGCCTCGTCGCCCTCGACCTCGGGCACCCCGACCTTCGGCGTCGGCCCGCCGAGCGGCGCGACGGCGGAGATCTCGCAGATGCCGCCGGCGCGGCGACGCTCGGACTCCGAGCTCGACCGGCAGAGCGTCTCGCGGTCCGCCTCGCGCATCGCGCGGACATAGCGCCGCGCGACGCGCCGGGCCGCGCGCTCGGCGTCGGTGCGCGCCTCCGTCCGCACGGTCGCCGCGTCACCCGCCGGTCCGCGGTCCCCATCGGAGCCGCCACAGCCCGCGAACACGAGGGCCACGGCGCATGCGGCGGCGCTCCACCAGCGCGCCATCGGCACATCTTCTCGCACCCGGCCGCCGGGCGCGGCGCCGCTCCGCGCTCGTCCATCCGTCGACGGGCGCCGCTCAACCGGTGACCTCAGGTGCCGATGGACGGTGGTGTGGGGACCGATCAGGTCCGCACCTGCGCACGGACCACACGACGCACGACCCCGACCGCGAGGCGGAGCCCCGTCCCGCGGCCCGACACCATGACAGCAGCCTTCCCCGCCCTCTCCCGTCGCTCGCGCGCCGTCTCCGCGACGGCGCTCGCCTCGTGCGCCGCCGCGCTCGCCGCCGCGCCCGCCGAGGCGGCCACCTCGCCACGCTGCGAGGCCAGCGCGCTCCGCGGATCCATCCTCGGCCAGGCGCCGATCGAGCCGGTCGTCGCCAACAAGAACACCGACGCCTGCCGCGACGAGAAGAGCGGCCTCGCGAACGTCCTTCCCGCCCCGCTCTCGACGAGCCTCGTCTACGCCGCCTCGGACGTCGACGAGACCACCGGGCGACCGGACCTCCAGCGCGTCGCGGCCGTCGGCGGCGTCGCGGGCCTGAACGTCGGGCTCCTCCCGACGCTCCCGATCCAGCTCCCGATCGACCAGGTCGACCAGATCCTCGCGCCGATCTCGAGCATCGAGGTCCCGCTCGGGCTCCCGCTCCAGCTCCTCGGGCTCCCCTCGACGCTGTCGCTCGACCTCCGTCCCGGGCTCGACGCCCTCCTCCCCGAGGGGCGGCTCCCGACCGCGAGCCTCGTCTCGGCCGACGCGCTGAGCGCGACGGCTCGCGCGCGGTGCGCGGGCGGCCGGCCCACCGTCGACACGACGCACTCCGTCACCGGGCTGCGCGTCCTCGGGCAGGAGGTCGTCCCCGAGCAGCTCGCGAACTCGACCGTCAACCTCATCGACACCGCGAGCATCGACCCGTCGGACATCGACCTCACGCTCCTGCAGGTGCCGGTGCTCGGCGTCCTCACGCCGATCACCGGCGCGCTCCTCACCGCGCTCGAACCGGTCCTGCGCCCCGTGCTCGACGCGCTCCCGACGGTGCAGATCCCCGCGACCGTCGCGCACATCGCCGCGACCGCGGGCGCGAAGCACACCGACGCGAGCGGCCTCACGACCCAGCAGGCGCTGCGCCTCCAGGTGTCGATCGCGGGCCAGTCGGTCGCCGACCTCTCCCTCGGAGAGGCGGCGGTGAGCACGGCGGGCATGGACTGCACGCCGCCCGCGGAAGCCGCCCAGCAGGAGGCGGGCGCCGCCCCGGCCCCGGCCCCCGCGACCCAGATCGCCCTGCAATGCACCTCCCGTCGCGTCGTCCTCGAGGACGTGAGCAAGCGCGACGGGCGCGTCCGGCTCCTCGGCTTCGCCGATCCCGCGCTCATCGGCGAGACCGTGAGCATCCGCTTCGCCGGCGGCAAGGTCGTCGCCCGCACGAAGGTGAAGAGCGACGGGACCTTCCGCGCGACCGCGCCGATGCCGTCGAAGAAGGTCCGCTCGACGAACAAGGCGCGCTACCAGGCGCAGATCGGCCGCCACAAGTCGCTCGACCTCAAGCTCGAGCGGCGGATGACGCTGCGCGGCGTGCGCGCCGAGAAGGGCAGGGTGCTCATCTCCGGGCAGATCAGCAGCCCCCGGGCGACGCCGGCTCCGACGATCGAAGTCCGCGCGCGCGTCTCGTGCAAGAAGAACGCGGTCATCGCCCGCGTGAAGCCGGACGCGAAGGGCCGCTTCCGCTTCCGCGTCGACAACCCCGAGGGGGCGAGCGCCGCGGTCTTCCGGCTCACGACGCGCGTCCGCGCGACGAAGCGCAGCAAGAAGACGTTCGAGACGTTCACCCTGCCGCGCTCGACGACGCTGAAGAACTAGCGGCGAGCGGTGCACCGCCGGGCGACGGGCCCGGCGGTGCACCCGGGTAGGGTGCCGGGCAGGTCATGCGCCGCACGAAGATCGTCGCCACCATCGGTCCGGCCTCACGCGACCCCGAGACCCTCGTCCGCATGGTCGAGGCGGGGATGGACGTCGCCAGGCTCAACTTCAGCCACGGCTCGCACGAGCAGCACGCGGAGACGGCCCAGCTCGTCCGGGACGCCGCCGCGCGTGCGGGGCGGCCCGTCGCGATCCTTCAGGACCTCCCCGGCCCGAAGCTGCGGATCGGGCCGGTCGTCGACGACCGCGTCGACCTCCCGACGGGCGAGACGGTGACCTTCGTCTGCGGGGAAGAGACGCCGCAGCTCGGGACCGCGACGCGGATGTCGATCACGTGGTCGGGGCTCGCCGACGCCCTCACCCCGGGCGAGGCGCTCTACCTCGCGGACGGCACGGTGCGGCTGCGCACGACCGCCGTCCGGCCCGCCGAGGGCGAGGTCGACGCGGAGGTCGAGATCGGCGGCAGCGTGGCGAGCCGGCAGGGCCTCAACATCCCGGGCCCCATCGATCAGCTCCCGTCCGTCCCGGAGGAGGACATCGACCACCTCCACGCCGGGATGCGCATCGGCGTCGACATCGTCGCGCTGTCCTTCGTCCGCCGCCCCGAGGACATCACCGGCCTGCGCGAGTACACGCGCGCCCCGCTCGTCGCGAAGATCGAGAAGCCGCAGGCGGTCGCGCGCGCCGACGAGATCGTCCGCGCGTCGGACTGCATCATGGTCGCGCGTGGCGATCTCGGCATCGAGCTTCCGATCGAGGAGGTGCCGATGGTGCAGAAGCGCCTCCTCCGCCTCGCGGGCGCCTACGCGCGGCCGGCGATCACCGCGACGCAGATGCTCGACTCGATGGTCCACTCCTCGCGACCGACGCGCGCCGAGGTGACCGACGTCGCGAACGCGATCCTCGACGGCACCGACGCCGTCATGCTCTCCCAGGAGACGGCGGTCGGCATGCACCCCGTCGAGGCGGTCGCGATGCTCGACGCGATCGCGCGCCACACCGAGCGCGGGGCGCCCTACCTCGAGTGGAACGAGAAGCGGGTGACGCGCGACACCCGCGACCCGTCCTACACCGTCGCCTACTCGGCGTGCGCCGCGGCGCGCGAGCTCGATCTCGACGCGCTCGTCGTGCCGACGCTCTCCGGCCGCTCGGTCCGCCTCGTGAGCGCCCACCGCCCGACCGTGCCGATCTTCGCCCTCTCCCCGGGCAAGGAGACCGTGCGGCGCTGCGGCCTCATCTGGGGCGTGCAGGCCGCGTCGATGCAGCGCCACGAGGTCACCGAGGAGCTCATCGCCGACGCCGCTCGGCGGGTCGTCGAGCTCGGCTGGGCGAAGCCCGGCGACCGCGTCGGGATCACGGCGGGCCTCCCGAGCGGGCGGCCGGGGACGACGTCGCTCTTCCAGGTCCAGGAGCTGCCCGGGCCGGACCGCCCCTGGCCGTCGCGGACGCGCCGCGGCGCCTCCTGACGGACGCGCTCAGGCGCGCCGCATGGCGAGCCACTCCGCCTCGGCGCGCCCCAGCTCCGTGGCCGGCTCCTCGCCCGCGACCCACTCGCGCGCGATGCGGTGCCAGTTCGCCTTCGCCCCGAGCTGACCGAGGACGGCGAGCGTCATGTGCTCGAGGCGCCGGCCGAAGAGGTACTCCGGCGGCATCGACTCGTGGCGGAAGCGCGCGAAGTGCTCGCCCATCGGCGTCGAGACCCCGAGGACGATGTCGCTCGCGATCTCGGGCGTGAGCTCGACCTCGGCGTCGTGCGTGTACCACCAGCTCGCCATGTCGGCGAACGCGAGGAGGCGGCCGGGGTCCATCCGCGACACGTCGTTGAGGAAGCCCTCCCGGCCCCAGAGCTCGACGAGCTCCTCCCCGCGCCGGTCGGTGATGAGCCGCTGCGAGGTCATCTCGACCTCGGCGACGTGGCGGTCGATCGTCTTGAAGAGGCCGAAGTCGAGGAAGCAGACGGTCCCGTCGGGGGTGACGAGGAAGTTCCCCGGGTGCGGGTCGCCCGAGAACTGCAGGAAGCGGTACATCGACCCGAAGTAGAAGCGGAAGACGATCTCGCCGAGCCAGTCGCGCTCCTCGTCGGTCGCGCGGGCCTTGAAGGGCTCGAAGCCCTCGCCCTCGACGAACTCGCTGACGATGACGCGCTCGCGGCACAGATCGCCGACGACCCCCGGCACGACGATGAAGGGATGGCCGCGGTACAGGCGCTGGAGTCGGCGCTGGTTGCTCGCCTCCAGCTCGTAGTCGAGCTCCTCGTAGACGCGGTCGCGGATCTCGTCGGCGAGGGCCTGCGTGTCGAGGCCGGGCGCGATGCGCCCGACGATCCGCATGATCATGCCGAGGTTCTGCATGTCGGCGCGCACGGCGGCGTTGACGCCGGGGTACTGGACCTTCACGGCGACCTCGCGCCCGTCCTCCTTGAGGGTGGCGCGGTACACCTGGCCGATCGACGCCGCGGCGATCGCGTCCTCGTCGAAGTCGCTGAAGACCCGGCCGAGCTTCTGACCGAGATCGGACTCGATCACCTTGCCCATCTCCTTGAAGGAGACCTGCGGGGCCGCGTCGCGCAGCGCGGCGAGCTTCGCCTGGAACTCCTCCCGGTGCTCCTCGGGCACGATCCCGACGTCGAGGAACGAGAGCACCTGGCCGAGCTTCATCGCGGCGCCCTTCATCGTCCCGAGGACGGCGACGAGCTGCTCGGCGGCCTCGTACTGCCTCCGCTCGAGCGCGATCCGCGCCGCGTCGTCGGACCGCACGACGTTCGCCGCGCGCGTCCCCATCTGCCGCACCGACTGCGTCGCGGCGAGACGCCCGACGCGTGCGGCGCGGGAGTACCGCGACGTGGGGACCTTCTTCTCCTTGTCGGCCATGTGCGCTGACCCGGTGACGACGTGCGGCGCGCGTCAGATCCGCTCGACCTGCGAGCCCGGGACGATGTCGTCGGAGCCGTCGGGCCAGCGGACCCAGGCCTTGTGACCGCCGTCGTAGTCGTCGCCGAGGTGGACGAGGGTGGCCGCCTCGTCGAACGCGTGGCACGGCTCGTCGCCCTCCTTGTCGAGACCGCGCCAGATGCGGACGAACGAGTTGCCCTCCCACTCCTCGCCCACCGTCGACGGCTCGGAGTGACCGGGGCGGACGACCGTCTCGGACGGCAGCTCGAGCAGCGTGTCCATGATCGAGGACCTGATGTCCTCGAACGACGTGCTCCCCGGAGCGCGGACGCCTCCGACCGAGTTCTTGAAGAGCGTGTCGCCGGTGAACACCTCGTTCTCGACGTGGAGCGAGAGCATGCCGAGCGTGTGACCCGGCGTGTGGAGGACGTGCACGTCGAGGTCGCCGATGCGCAGCGTCTCGTCCGGGTGCATGTGGCCGGTGATGCAGTCGCGGAAGCTGTCCTCGACGAGCCGCTCCTCGCGCTCGTCGATGAGGATCTCCGCCTCCGGGTAGGCCTCCTTCAGCGCCGGCAGGTCGCAGACGTGGTCGTAGTGGTGGTGGGTGAGGAGCACGTGGGTCACCTTGAGGCCGAGCTCCTGTGCGCGCTCGACGAGCGGGGCGACGGGGCCGCCCGCATCGACGAAGAAGCCCGTGCCGCCCTCGCGGTCGGCGACGAGGTACGTGTTCGTGAGGAAGTTCGGGAGTTCGCTGTGCTCGGTGATCACGCCGTCGGACACTACCCACCTGCGCGGGTAGCCTCGGAGACATGCCCGAACTCCTCCACACCTGCTACCGGATCGGCGACATCGACCGGTCCGTCGCCTTCTACGAGGCCCTCGGCTTCGAGGAGCTCCGGCGGATGCCGATCCGCGACGAGGCGGTCAACGTCTTCATGGGCTTCCCCGGGGACGGCGCGCGCCTCGAGCTCACCTACAACCACGGCGTCGACTCCTACGAGCTCGGCACCGGCTACAACCACATCGCGATCACGACCGACGACATGGAGGCGACCCTCGGCGAGCTCGCGGAGAAGGGGATCGAGCCGGAGAAGCCGCCGTACCGCGTCCGCGAGGGCGGCTCGCTCCTCTGCTTCGTCCGCGACCCCGACGGCTACCGCATCGAGATCATCGAGAAGGCCGGCTGACGCGGCCCGGGTGACGGCGCACGCGCCGAGGCATGCGCAAGGATGCGCGCCGTGCACCCGCCGCCCGACGACCGTCGCCGCCTCGCCGTCTGCGATCTCGGGTCGAACTCGTTCCGGCTCGTCGTCTTCACGGCCCAGGCCGGATGGTGGCGGCGCACCGACGAGATCTACGAGCCGGTGCGCATCGGCGAGGGGATGGGCGACGCGCGCCGGCTCGGCGACGAGCCGATGGAGCGGGCGCTGCGGACGATCGACGTCTTCTCGCACTTCTGCGAGGCGAGCGGCCTCCAGAGCGACGAGATCGACGCGGTCGCGACCTCCGCGATCCGCGAGGCCGCCAACCAGGAGGACTTCCTCGCGCGGGCCCGGGCGCGCACCACCCTCCCGATCCGGGTCCTCACCCGCGAGGAGGAGGCGCGCTACGGCTACCTCGCCGCCGTCAACTCGACGTCGATGCGCGACGGCGCCGTCCTCGACATCGGCGGCGGGTCGGCGCAGATCGTCGCCGTGGAGGATCGCCGCGCCGTCGCGTCGGACTCGTGGAAGCTCGGCGCCGTCCGCATGACCGAGCGCTTCCTCCCCGACGACAAGCCCGCCTCGCGCAAGCAGATGGAGAAGCTGCGCGCCCACGTCCGCGACAAGCTCGAGCGGGCGGACTGGCTCGGCCGCAGCGGCGACCGCCTCGTCGGCATCGGCGGCACCGTGCGCAACCTCGCCGCCGCCGTCCAGCGCGCCGAGAGCCTCCCGATCGACGGCGTCCAGGGCCAGGTCGTCACCGTGAAGGCCCTCGACGCCCTCATCGAGCGACTCGCCGACCTCCCGCCGAAGCGGCGGGGCGACGTGCCCGGCGTGAAGGCCGCTCGGGCCGACGTCATCCTCGCCGGGGCCCTCGTCGTCCGCGAGGTCCTCGAGACCGGCGGGTTCCCGGCGATCGAGGCGACCGAGGCGGGCCTGCGCGAGGGGATCTTCTTCGCGCATCATCTCGCCGACCGGGGCGACGAGCCGCTCTTCGAGGACGTCCGCGCCGCCAGCGTCCTCAACCTCGCGGGCCGGTACGACGCCGATCCCGGGCACACGGGCCACGTGGCCCGGCTCGCGCTCGGCCTCTTCGACGACCTCGCCGAGGCGGGGCTCCATGCGGGGGACGCCGAGGAGCGCGAGGTCCTCTGGGCCGCGTGCGCGCTCCACGACATCGGGGTGGCCGTCGACTACGACGACCATCACAAGCACACCCGCTACCTCGTCCTCCACGCGCAGCTCCCCGGCTACGCGCCACGCGAGCTCGCGCTCATCGCGCAGGCCGCGCGCTACCACCGCAAGGGCATGCCCGAGCCCGGGCCGCTCGACGGCATCTTCGCGAAGGGCGACGACGCGGTCCTCGACCGGCTCTCGGTCCTCCTGCGCCTCGCCGAGGACCTCGAGCGCTCACGCGATCAGTCCGTCCGCGCGGTGGAGGTCGAGGTCGACGACGAGCGCGTCCTCCTCCACATGGTCGCGGACGAGGCGATCGAGGTGCAGCGCTGGGCGGCGCGGCGCGAGGGACCGCTCTTCGCCCGCGCGTTCGGCCGCGAGCTCGTCGTCGACTGACGCCTCCTCGCCGGGGGAGCCGCGATGCGACGAGCGCGTCGTGCGCGCCGCACGCTCGTCGGAGCAGGTCCTCAGGCGAGCGGGACCGGCGGGACGGGCGGCTCCTCGGCTCCCGCGACCGAGATCTCGTGGAGCAGCACGTAGAGGGGCACGCCGAGCGCGTCCCGGCCGGTCTCGGCGATCCGCGAGGAGCGACAGGCCGACACGACCGCGCGCCTCACCTCGGCGCTGCAGCGGCCCGTCCACGCGCACAGCTCGGTGAACGAGACCGGCCGTCGGCCGCCGGTGCGGCGGCGCATCAGCCCGACGATCGTCGCTTCGAGGTCATCGCGCATCTGCCAGGAAGAACGCCCACCGCGGTCTCCGGGTTGGCGCGGGCACACGCTTCTGGCGCGCCGGCGCTCACTCCCGAGGCCGCTCCCAGGGATCGCGTCGGGGTCATCCCGGATGGCGGGAAGCGCCGTGCGGCGGGACGATGACGGTCCCGCAACGCCCACCAGGAGCCGTCGTGCCCGAGACCCAGATCCCCACTCCCCCCGCCGCCGCGCCACCGTCGCCGTCGCGCCCTCGGCTCGAGCGCCCGCGCGAGGACAGGGTGCTCGGCGGCGTCGCCGCCGGCGTCGCGCGCCACCTCGGCATCGACCCGACGCTCGTGCGCATCGCGATCTTCCTCCTCGCGTTCGCCGGCGGCGCGGGCGTCGTCGCCTACCTCGCCGGGCTGCTCCTCATCCCCGCGGAGGGCGAGGAGCGACCGATCCTCCGCACCGGACGACTCGACGACGACCGCACGCCGTTCATCCTCGGCGCGCTCCTCCTCGCGGCGATCATCGTCGGGACCGGTCCGTTCCCCTGGGGCGGATGGGACGGCGGCGGGTGGCTCGTCGTGCTCGTCGTCGGCGGCCTGCTCGTGTGGCTCGCGACCCGCGGTGACCACGAGCCCGCGGAGGGCCCCGTCGCGACCGCCCTCGCGACGGAGCCCGAGGAGGCGACGACGGAGATGGCCGCGGCGCAGGAGGAGCCCGAGGCAGCGGGACCGCCCTCGCGCCGGCGGCCGCGCTTCGCGGCCGGGGCGACCCTCCTCGTCCTCGGTGGGGTCGGCCTCGTCCTCACCGCCACGGGCGCCGATGTGCCCGTCGACCTCGCCCTCGCGCTCGCCGTCCTCTGCTGCGGCGCGATCGCGCTCGTCCTCGCCCCGCTCGGCGGCGCCCGCGGCGTCGTCGCCCTCGGCTTCGTCCTCGCGACGATGAGCGCGATCGTCGCCGTCACCGACATCGAGCTGCGCGGCGGCGTCGGCGAGCGGACCGAGAGGCCCGCGCGCGCCTCGGCGATCCCCGACGAGCCGTATCGCGTCGCCGTCGGGTCGCTCGTCATCGATCTCCGCAACACGGAGCTGCCCCCGGGCTTCACCGAGGTCGAGGCCCGGGCCGGCGTCGGCGAGATCGTCGTCCGCACGCCGCCGGGCGTCACGGTCCTCGCGCGGGCGCGCGCCGGCCTCGGGGAGGTCGAGGCGCTCGGCTTCCGCGAGGACGGCGGGGGCGCCGAGAAGGAGGCGGTGAGCGCTCGCCGCCTCCCCACGAGGCTCGTCGTCGACGCGCGCGTCGGGCTGGGCAGCGTGCGCATCCTGCAGTCCGGCACGGCCGAGGAGCGCGGCTGATGCGACGGCTCGACGCGACGACGACGGCGGGGGCGATCGCGCTCCTCGTCGTCGGGCTCTTCCTCCTCCTCGACAGCACGGACGCGGTCGACCTCACGGCCGGATGGGCGCTCTCCCTCCTCCTCGCCGCCGGCGGGGCGACCCTCCTCGCGGGCGGCGGCAGGCCCGACCGCCGCTGAGGGACGCGGCCGTACCATCGTCGCCATGACCGCCCCCGCCGCCAGCGCGCCCACGCCGCCCCGGCGCGGCCTGCGCGCGGTGCGGCGCACCGGGGAGGAGGCCCGGATCGGAGGCATCTGCGCCGGTCTCGCGCGCGCCTGGGACGTCGACCCGCGGCTCGTCCGCATCGCGGTCATCGTCCTCGCGGTCGCGACGGCGGGCACGGCCCTCGCCGCGTACCTCCTCGCGTGGGCGCTCCTCCCCGCCGACGAGGACGCGCCTCCCGGCCCCGAGGCCCTCGGGTGGCGGACCGCGCTCGGCGCGGGCATGCTCGCCGCCGCGGCCGTCGTCGCCCTCCAGGAGCTGGGTGCCGCGCCCGGCGACGCCGGCGTCGTGTGGCCCGTCCTCCTCACGACCGCCGGCCTCGTGCTCCTCCGGCGCGCCGCGGGACCGACGGGCGCCGCGCCGGCCCCGCGGCCGGCGGGGGCGCGCCCTCGGGGGCGCTGACCGCCGGGCTCAGCGGGG
>NZ_JBLKKY010000071.1:0-21277 GCF_059438195.1 Paraconexibacter sp. | reverse complement strand
CCTCGAGATGAGCTCTCCCATCCCCTTGAGGGAGTAAGACCCCTGGTAGACCACCAGGTTGATAGGCCGGAGCTGGAAGCGCGGTGACGCGTGAAGGTGACCGGTACTAATGGGTCGAGGGCTTGACGGTAATTTTTTCTGATACTCGGTTGTGGCGCTGTGCGGTTTCGAAGGGCCTGCGGAAGGCGCTCTCGCGATTTTCCGGTGGCTTTGGCGAGAGGGAAACACCTCTTCCCATTCCGAACAGAGCAGTTAAGCCTCTCAGCGCCGATGGTACTTGGCCCGCAAGGGCCTGGGAGAGTAGGTCGCCGCCGGTTTACCTTGAACGAGCCGTCCCTTCGGGGGCGGCTCGTCGTGTTTCTGGGGTCGGCTGTGCCGGCGCCGAGGAGGGGCTCCGGGTCGTGGGGCGGACCCGCGCGCTGAGACCGACGGCCCGGAGCTCGCGAGGCCGAGCCAGGGGGCCCGTAGCGGCAGAGGGAGGGGCGGCGCCGCGCGGGGCGTGCCGGATCGGCGCGCCGGGGCCGGTCGGCCGGGCCCGTCCTTAGAGCCTCAGGGCGTCGCCGCCCGGGCGCGGCCTGCGCGCGCGGACCGCAGGCCTGCGCCGTCACGGCGTGCTTCACGCGACCCGGAGGCCGGGGGGCGGTCCAGTCCGCCCTCATGAGAGCCGCGGGGTGTGGCGTCACGGCCTGCTTCACCCGATCCGGGGGCCGGCGGCCCGCCCGCCCGCACGCGAGCCGCAGGGGCCGCGGCGGTCCTGCCCGCGGGCCCTGCGGCTCTCGTGTCGGCGGGGCGGCCCTCCCAGGCTGGTCAGCCGAGCGCGCGATCGTGCTCGAGATGACGCCGCCGCCGGCCGGGCGTGCCCTGGGGACGCGCCTCGGCGCAGCTCAGCCCCGTCGACTCCGGCGCGCCGGGACGTCGCCGGTGACGCGGGAAGGCGTCGACCGGGACGGAGTGCACGCAGAGCCCCGAGCGGTCTTCGACGTCGGCGGGCGGGCTGGAGACGTCCTCCAGCAGCGCGAAGCTCACGACGGCGTCGATGCACCGGCGCGCGAACCGGCGGAAGCCGTGGTCGTCCGGGCGGCGGGTGTCGGTCGGGGAGAACATGTGTTCGCCAAGCTACGCAGGGGGTCGGACGTCAACCGGCGCGAACGGACGTTCGCGCGCCGCGCGGAGCGAAAAAGCCGCTCTTTACGGGCTTTTCGGCGCGGGCCGGCTGCAAGCGATCTTGCGCCCCGGTGCTCAGACGGTGCTCCCGAGCGAGCTCCAGACGTCGACCTTCGTCTTGATGCGCTCCACGACGTCCGTCGTGAACTCCGTCGTCGACGCGTGCCCGCCGAGGTCCGGGGTCCGGGTGCCCGCTGCGGTGGCCTCGAGGACGGACTCGTACACCGCGCGGGACGCCCGGGCGGCGTCCGGCCGGTCGCGGCCCTCGGCGACGTAGTGGAGGACCGCCGCGCAGCTGAGGATCATCGCCATCGGGTTCGCGACGTCCTTCCCCTGGAGCGCCGGGGCGGTGCCATGGGGAGCCTCGGCCATCGCGACGGTCGTGCGGTAGTCCTCGTCGAAGGCGAGGAGCACGCTCTCGGCCCCGGCGATCGAGCCGAACATGGGCATGACGAGGTCGCTGAGGCAGTCGCCGTCGCGGTTGAGGGCCGGGATGACGAGGGGTGTCTCGGTGGCCCCGGAGATGAGGCCGGCGTACGTCGCGTCGATGAGCACGGGCCGGTAGGTGACGTCCGGGTGGCGCTCGGCGGCGGCGTCCATCTCCTCCTTGAGCATGCCCTCGTAGACGGGGGAGACGGTCCACTTCGGGCCGCCGTACACCTTGCCGCCCATCTTCCGCGCGGTCTGGAAGGCGTAATCGGCGACGGCGCGGCAGACCGAGCGCGTGATCCGCTCGGTGCGGAGCGCGACCTCGTCGGGCGACCCCGGCTCGCCCTCCCGCGACTCGGCCGCCCCGTAGGCGTCGCCGACCGCCATGCGCACGACGCTGATCGGGTGGTAGGTCCCGCCGAGCGGCGTCACGCCCGGGATCCGGCGGCCCGTGCGGACGATGACCTTGCCGTCGATGCCCTCGCGCAGCAGGCGGTTGGGGGACCCGACGTCGTCCTTGCCCTCGGGCGTGACCGTCGCGGCCTTGATCCCGAACCCCGAGGCGCGCATCGCGGCCGCGGCCTCGCTGACGACCGCGTTGTCCGTCGCCCGCCGGTTCTCGAGCGAGAGGTCGTAGCGCTCGAGGTCGAGGTCGACGCCGACGACGTCGGGGGCGAGGACGCGGACGGCCTGCTCGAGCAGCTCCTGGCCGGTCTCGTCACCCTCGAGGATGGTGATCTTCACTGGCGCGCTCATCTGCGCCTGACCCTACCGGCCCCCGACGGCCCGCTCAGGGGGCGGGGCGCGGGCTCAGGCCTCGCCGGCGAGCTCGAGCTCGCCGGCGTGCGGCTCGAGCGCGGAGATGACGAAGGCGATGTGCGCGTCGAGCGGGGCGCCGAGGTCCTCGGCGCCCTGGCGGATGTCGTCCCGGTCGACGGCGGCGGCGAACGCCGGCGTCTTCAGCTTCTTCTTCACGGACTTCGGGGTCATGCCCACGAGGCCTTGCGGGCGCACGGCCGCGACGGCGACGACGAACCCGCAGAGCTCGTCGACCGCGTAGAGCGTCTTCTCGAGATCGGACTCGCGCGGCACGCCCATGAAGTCCGCGTGCGACGCGATCGCCCGCACGAGCTCCGGAGGCTGTCCCATCTCCTCGAGGACGCGCAGCGCCGTGCGCGGATGGCCGTCCTCGGCGTCCATGTCCGGGTGGCGCTCGTAGTCCATGTCGTGCAGGAGTCCGGCGAGCGCCCAGAGCTCCTGCTCGGATTCCGGCAGGCCGCGCTCACGCGCCGCGGCGGCCATCGCGAGCTCGACGCAGCGGCAGTGGCGGCGCAGCGACGGCGAGGTGACCCAGTCGCAGAGCAGGGCCCATGCCTCGTCACGCGAAAGCATCGGCGACATGGGTGTTACCCTAGCCCAGCCCGCGGGCCGGACCTCCGCCCCCGCAGCCGCCCCCGAGCCATGCAGAAGTTCGTCATCGACGGCGGTGTTCCGCTGTCCGGCACCGTCACGCCGGCCGGCAACAAGAACGCCGCTCTTCCCATCCTCGCCGCCTCCGTCCTCACGACGGAGGAGGTCGTCGTGCGCAACGTCCCGCGGATCCGCGACGTCGACGCGATGCTCTCCGTCCTCGAGGGCCTCGGGGTGCGCGTCGAGTGGCGCGGCGCCAACGAGGTCGCGCTCGACGCCTCGGGCGTCGAGCCCGGCGCGAAGATCGACCGCGCCCACGCCGAGCGGATCCGCGCGTCGTTCCTGCTCGCGGGACCGCTCCTCGCCCGCTTCGGGCGCTGCGAGATGCCGCCGCCCGGCGGCGACGTCATCGGCCGGCGGCGCCTCGATCCGCACCTCGACGCCTTCCAGGCGCTCGGGGCGCGCTACAGCCACCGCCGCGACATCGTCCTCGAGGCCCCGGGCGGGCTCCGCGCCGGCGAGGTCTTCATGGACGAGCCGTCGGTCATGGGCACGGAGAACGCCCTCCTCGCCGCCGCGCTCACCCCCGGCGTCACCGTCATCGGGAACGCCGCCTGCGAGCCGCACGTCCAGGACCTCGCGCGCATGCTCCAGAAGATGGGCGCCGACATCCAGGGCATCGGCTCGAACGTCCTCACGGTGACCGGCCGCGACGAGCTCGGCGGATGCGTGCACGACGTCTCGCCTGACCACATCGAGATCGGCTCGTTCATCGCGCTCGCCGGCGTCACCGGGGGAGAGCTGCGCATCCGCGACTGCGCTCCCGGCGACCTGCGGATGATCCTCCTCGTCTTCCGCCGCCTCGGCCTCCACACGATCCTCGACGGCGACGACGTCCTCGTGCCCGGCGACCAGACGCTCGTCGCCTCCCGCGACGTCGGCGAGCACAAGAGCAAGATCCAGGACGGGCCCTGGCCCGCCTTCCCCGCGGATCTCACCTCGATCGCCGTCGCGCTCGCGACCCAGTGCGACGGCTCGGTGCTCATCCACGAGTGGATGTTCGAGAACCGCCTCGTCTTCACCGACAAGCTCGTCCTCATGGGCGCCGACATCACGCTGTGCGACCCCCACCGCGCGATCATCAGCGGGCCGTCGCGGCTGCGCGGCGAGCGGGTCGAGTCGCCGGACATCCGCGCCGGCATGGCGATGCTCATCGCCGCGCTCTGCGCCGAGGGGCGCAGCGAGATCGGGAACATCCGGCAGATCGACCGCGGCTACGAGCGCATCGACGAGCGCCTCCGCGGCCTGGGTGCGCGCATCCAGAGGGTCGACGACGACAAGCGCCCCGGCTGACGGTGCGCCGCCCCGAGCGATGATCCACCCCCTTCCCAGCGGCACGCGCGACGTCCTCCCGGACGAGATGAGCGAGCTCCGCGAGATCACCGAGTCGATCCGCCACGCGCTCGCCGGCAGCGGGTACGGCGAGGTCTGGACGCCGGCGATCGAGTACGAGTCGCTCGTCGGGCGGCCCGAGGACGCGCGAGGCGTCTACCGGCTCTTCGACGAGCACGGCGAGGTCCTCCTCCTGCGCTCGGATCTCACCGTGCCGATCGCCCGCGTCGCGGCGACCCGCTACGCGCACGCCGAGCCGCCGCTGCGCTTCTGCTCCTTCGCCCACGTCTACCGCGGCGTCACCCCGCACCGCGGACAGATGCGCGAGACGCTCCAGGCGGGCGCCGAGCTGCTGGGCGCGCCGGCGCCCGACGGGACGGCCGAGGTCCTCACGGTGCTCTGCGCGGCGCTCGACGCCACGGGCCTGCGGGACTACCGGATCGGGCTCGGGGACGCCTCGCTCTATCCCGCGCTCCTCGCGGCGCTCGACGTCCCCGTCGAGGCGCGTGAGGGCCTGCTGGAGGCGCTCGTCGAGCGCGACCACGTCGCGCTCGAGGCCGCCCTCGAGGGGCTGCACCTCCCCGCGGAGGACAGCGAGATCCTCTCGCGGATCCCGCGGACGCGCGGAGGCCCCGAGGTGCTCGACGCGCTGCTCTCCGGCCGCGTCGCCGGCAGCGCCGCCGGGCTGCGCGCGGTCCTCGAGCGCCTCGACGACGCCGTCCGCGAGCGCGTCATCCTCGACCTCGGCCTCCTCCGCGATCGCGGGTACTACACGGGCGCCGTCTTCGAGGTGTACGCGCCGGGGGTCGGCATGCCCCTCGGCGGCGGCGGCCGCTACGACGAGCTGCTCGCGCGGTTCGGTCGCGACCTGCCCGCCGTCGGGTTCTCGCTCGGCGTCGACCGCGTCCACCTCGCGCTCGCCGCGGAGGCGTCGTCATGAGCCCGACGAGGGGCCTCACGATCGCCGTGCCGCGAGGCGCGCTCCTCGGCGGCACGCTCGACCTGCTCGACGTCCTCGGCGTCGACACCCGCGAGGTCCGCGAGAACGATCGCAAGCTCCTCTTCGCCGACGTCGGCATCGTCACGATGCGTCCGAGCGACGTGCCGACCTACGTGGAGGCCGGGGCCGCCGACATCGGCATCACCGGCAAGGACGTGCTGGTCGAGCAGTCCGAGCGCGAGGTCTACGAGCTGCTCGACCTCGACTACGGCCGCTGCACGATGGTCGTCGCGAGCGTCGAGGGGCCCGACCCCGCCGCGGAGGCCCTCCGCCGGCTCGGCGTCATGCGGGTCGCGACGAAGTACCCGAAGACAGCGGCTGCGCACTTCGAGGCGACCGGACGCCAGGCGGAGATCGTCGAGGTGAAGGGCTCCGTCGAGCTCGCGCCGCTGACCGGTCTCGCCGAGGCGATCGTCGACCTCACGGCGACCGGGACGACGCTCCGCGAGAACGGCCTCGTCATCCGCGAGGAGCTCTTCGTCGCGACGGCGCGGCTCATCGCCAACCCCGTCGCCCACAAGCTGAAGGCGACCGCGATCGACGATCTCGTCGGGAGGCTCCGTGCGCGCTGAGCGCCGCAGCGTCCCGGCCGGTGCCGAGGCGGTCGGCGCCGCGCGGATGCGGGCGCTCATCGAGGGCGGGGAGTCGGTCGCGGAGGGCGTCGCCGACATCATCAGCGTCGTGCGCGAGGGCGGCGACGCCGCGCTCGCCGAGCTCGTCGCGCGGCTCGACGGGACGGGCGGGGCGCCCATCGCCGTCGCTCCGGGCGAGATGCGGGAGGCCCTCGACGTCCTCGACCCGTCCGTCCGCGCCGGCCTGGAGACGGCGATCGCGAACGTCCGCGCGGTCGCCGAGGCGAGCATCTCGGCCGACGAGGACATCGAGCTTCCGCAGGGCCACCGCATCCGGCTGCGCGAGGTGCCCGTCCGGCGCGCGGCGGTCTACGTGCCCGGCGGGCGCGCGCCGTACCCGAGCACGGTCGTCATGGGCGTCGTCACGGCCCGCGCCGCCGGGGTCGAGGACGTCGTCGTCTGCGCCCCCGGCTCGCACCCGGTCATCCTCGCCGCGTGCGCGCTCTGCGGCGCCGACGCGGTCTACCGGATGGGCGGCGCCCACGCCGTCGCCGCGCTCGCCTACGGGACCCCGTCGATCCCGCGGGTCGACGTCATCGCCGGCCCCGGCAACCTCTGGGTGCAGGAGGCGAAGCGCCAGGTCTCCGGGGACTGCGGGATCGACGGGTTCTACGGGCCGAGCGACGTGCTCGTCGTCGCCGGTGACGGGGCCGACCCCTCGCTCGTGGCGATCGACCTGCGCGCCCAGGCCGAGCACGGCGAGGGGACGCTCGTCGTCGCGGCGAGCGCGGACGCGGCGTTCCTCGACGAGGTCGCCTCCGAGCTGGCGCGGTCACCGGACACGGGTGCGGTCGCGGGGCTCGTCGAGCTCGTCGACGGCGCCGACCCGATCGCGTTCGCCGACGCCTTCGCGCCCGAGCACCTCGAGCTCGTCGGCGGCGACGTCGAGGCGCGTGCAGGAGAGGTGCGCAGCGCGGGGTGCGTCTTCGTCGGCGCGTCGGGGGCCACCGCGTTCGGCGACTACGTCGCCGGCTCGAACCACTCGCTGCCGACCGGCGGCGCCGCGCGGTACGCCTCGGCGCTCTCGGTGCGTGCGTTCCGCCGCCGCATCTCGGAGGTCCACGTCGGCGACGCCGCCGGGGCGCTCGCGCGCGCCGCCGAGCCGGTCGCCCGAGCCGAGGGATTCGACGTGCACGCGGACTCGATGGTCGTGCGACAGAATCCCCGGGCGTGACCGACCGCCGCGCCGAGATCAGCCGCCGCACCGGCGAGACCGACGTCTCGCTCTCGATCGTGCTCGACGGCGCGGGGGAGGGGACGCGGGCGACGGGCGTCGGCTTCCTCGACCACATGCTCGACCTCCTCGCGCGGCACGGCCGCCTCGATCTCGAGGTGCGTGCGAAGGGCGATCTCGAGACCGGCGCCCATCACACGGTCGAGGACACCGGCATCGTGCTCGGACAGGCGCTCGACGAGGCGCTCTCCGACCGCGCCGGGATCCATCGCTACGGGCACGCCGTCGTCCCGATGGACGAGGCCCGGGCGAGCTGCACGCTCGACATCTCCGGTCGCCCGCTCTGCGTCTTCGAGGCGCCGGGGCTCCCGGCGGGGAACACCGGGGGCTTCGACCACGAGCTCGCCGAGGAGTTCTTCCGCGCCGTCGCGATGTCCGCGCGGCTCACCGTGCATCTCCGCGTCGAGGCCGGCACGAACGCGCACCACATGATCGAGGCGGCGTTCAAGGCCTTCGCGCGGGCGCTCCGCGCCGCGATCACCATCGACCCGACGGAGACCGGCGTCCCGTCGACGAAGGGCACGCTCACCGGATGACCGCCGCCGACGCGCCCACCGTCGCGGTCGTCGACTACGGGACGGGGAACCGCCGCAGCGTCGAGAAGGCGCTCGAGCGGATCGGCGCGCGTGCGGAGATCACCCGCGACCCCGCCGAGCTCCGGCGGGCCGACGGGCTCCTCGTCCCGGGCGTGGGCGCGTTCCCCGCCGCGATGGCCGCGCTCCGCGAGCACGGTCTCGTCGACCTCCTGCGCGAGCGCGCGGACGCCGGGGTCCCGATCTTCGGTGCATGTCTCGGGATGCAGCTCCTCTTCGAGGGCTCGAGCGAGCACGGCGGCGCCGAGGGGCTGGGGCTCCTTCCGGGGGAGGTCGTGCGGCTCGACACGCTGCCCGGGTTCCCCGTCGGGCTGAAGCTGCCGCACATCGGGTGGAACGAGGTCCGGTGGGCCCGTGCGACGCCGATCAACGAGGCGCTGCCCGACCCGACGCCCTTCTACCACGTGCACTCGTTCGCACCCGTCCCGTCCGACGACGAGGTGGTCATCGGGCGCAGCGACTACGGTGTGAGCTTCGCGAGCGTCGTCGGGCGGGGCCGGGTCTTCGGAGCCCAGTTCCATCCCGAGAAGTCCTCCGTCCACGGGCTCGCGATGCTCGCGAACTTCGCCCGCCTCTGCAGCACCGTCACCGCATGATCCTCTATCCCGCCATCGACATCTCCGACGGCAAGGCCGTCCGCCTCGTCCAGGGCGACTTCGACGCGAAGACCGTCTACGAGGACGACCCCCTCGAAGCGGCACGCGCCTGGGTCGAGGCCGGGGCCCGCTACCTCCACGTCGTCGACCTCGACGGCGCGAAGCAGGGCGAGCCCGCGAACCTCCACCACGTCGAGCGCATCACGCACGAGCTCGCGGTCCCCGTCCAGCTCGGGGGCGGCCTGCGCTCGCTCGCCTCGGTGCGCTCCGCGCTCGACGCCGGCGTCGAGCGGGTGATCCTCGGCACCGCTGCGTTCACGAACGTCGACTTCCTCGACGACGTCCTCGGCGCCTACCGCGGGGACCGGGTCATCGTCTCCGTCGACACGCGCGGCGGGATGATCTCGACGCACGGGTGGCAGGAGACGACGACGATCCCCGCGGAGTCCGTCATCGAGCAGCTCCAGAACCGCGGGGTCCGCTCCTTCGTCTACTCGAACGTCGACCGCGACGGCATGCTCCAGGGCCCCGACCTCGAAGAGGTCCGGCGGATCGCCGGCGTCGTGCGCGGGCGGTTCATCTACTCGGGCGGGATCGGCCGCGTCGAGGACCTCGCCGGGCTCGCCGCGCTACGCCAGGTCAACCTCGGCGGCGTCATCGTCGGCAAGGCCCTCTACGAGCGCCGCTTCACGATCCAGGAGGCGCACGAGGCGCTCGACCCCCGCCGCTCGGCGAGCGGCTCGTCGTCGTCGCGCAGCGACCTCTTCGACCCCGGTCGCGACTGACGCGCCCCACGGGACGGATCCCGTCATGCACCTCAAGCGCGTCATCCCCTGCCTCGACGTCGACGCCGGCCGCGTCGTGAAGGGCACGAACTTCGTCGACATCCGCGACGCGGGCGACCCCGTCGAGCTGGCCGAGCGCTACGACGCCGGCGGCGCCGACGAGCTCGTCTTCCTCGACATCACCGCGACGCACGAGAAGCGCGACACGATCGTCGACCTCGCCCGGCGCACGGCGGACAACGTCTTCATCCCGTTCACGATCGGCGGCGGCATCCGCTCGATCGCCGATGCGCAGGCCGTCCTCGACGCCGGGGCGGACAAGGTCTCGGTGAACAGCGCCGCCGTCGCGCGACCCGAGCTCGTCGGCGAGCTCGGCGACCGCTTCGGCGCGCAGTGCGTCGTCCTCGCGGTCGACGCGAAGGCGCGGCCGGACGGCTCCGGCTGGGAGGTCTACGTCGCCGGCGGCCGCACGCCCACCGGCCGCGACGTCGTCGAGTGGGTGCGCGAGTGCGTCGAGCGCGGAGCCGGGGAGATCCTCCTCACGAGCATGGACCGCGACGGGACGAACGACGGGTACGACCTCGCGCTGACGCGAGCGGTCGCCGACGCGGTCGGCGTGCCCGTCATCGCCTCGGGCGGCGCGGGGACGCTGGACCATCTCGTCGAGGCGCTCCAGTCGGGCGCCGACGCGGCGCTCTGCGCGTCGATCTTCCACTACGGCCGGCACACCGTCGAGGAGGCGAAGGCGCACCTCGCGGCAGCGGGCGTCCCCGTCCGGACCGTCGTGGCCCCCTGACGCTTTGCATCTCGACAGCCAGATCTGGCTGTCGAGATGCAAAGCGCCTGGGCTCGGTCAGTCGCGGCCGTGCTTCGGGCGGCAGATCGTCCGGTCGTCGGAGGACCGCTTGAAGCAGACGAGCGGGGCGGGGCGCCGGCAGACGCGCTTGCCGTTCGAGCGGTAGCAGAACTTCACGCCCGAACGGCGCAGGCGGTTGCGCTCGCGGATCGCGCGGCGCCGCTTCTCCACGCGCCGCTCGATCGCGCGACGGCGCTCCACCTGCTTGCGCTCGGCCGCGGTCGGGCGCGCGTCGAAGGCGTAGAGGCTCGTCTGGCCCGTGATGAAGATCGAGCGACCCGTCGAGACGACCGGGTTGAAGGCTCCCCGGCCGAAGCGCCAGATGCGCCGACCCGACGTCGCGGTGACCGCGACGGTCTCCTTCTCGAGGGTCGAGTAGAACGCGAGGTCGCCGAGGACGACGATGCCGCCGGAGATCCGCCCGCCGGCGGGCTTCGACCAGCGCACGCGGCCGGAGCGGGCGTCGAGGGCGTAGAGCCGCCGGTCGTAGGAGCCGATGAAGACGGTCGGGCCGCGGCCGCGGATGTCGGCGACGGCCGGGGTCGAGTAGACGAAGCCGCCCGTCTCCTTCCTCCATGCGAGCTTCCCGGTGCGGGCCGAGAACGAGTAGACGCCGCCGTCGGTGTTCCCCAGGTAGACCCGGCCGAAGGCGACCGCGGGAGTCGAGTAGAAGTTGCCCGACCGCCCGAAGCTCTCGCCCGAGGTGCCGCTCCGCCACACGAGCCGGCCGGTGTCGGCGTCGAGCGCCGAGACGTTGCCCGCGTAGTCGCCGAAGAAGAGCTTGCCGTTCTCGAGCGCGAGCGCCCCCTTCACCGCGCCCTTCGCCTTGTGCTTCCAGCGGACGTACCCGTCGCGGGCCCGCAGCCCGTAGACGGTGCCGTCCTCGCTGCCGAAGTAGAGCCAGCCGCGGTGCACGAGGGGCGAGGACTCCGACCGGCTGGGGAGCTTGCGCGACCAGCGGACGCTGCCGTCACCCGGCCGGAGCGCCATCACGCGGCCCTTCTTGACGCCCTTCTCGCGCTCGAGCACCGTGACGAACACGGTGCCGTACGCATAGGCGGGCGCGCTCGCCGCGAGGTAGCCGACCTTCTTCTTCCAGCGGACCTTGCCCGTCTTGCGGGTGAGCGCGTAGAGCGCGGCGTTGTTCTTGAGGAGGAAGAGGGACCGGGCGCCGAGGACGGGCGAGAACTCGAGGAGGATCTTCCCCCCGAGCTTCCAGCTGCGCTTGAACGGGGGGCGGATCGGCTTCTCGAGCGGGAGGTGGCTCGTGCGTGACTTCGTCAGGCCGTAGTGCGGCCAGGAGAACGGCCGGCCCGCATCCGAGGCCCCGGCGTCCTCGGCGGCGGGCTCCTCGACGACGGGGGTCTCCGGGGCATCCGCGGAGAACTCCACGTCGGGGTTCGAGATGTCGCCCTCCTCCGACTGGAGGGCGAGCGTGCCCGCGATGCCGGCGGCGAGGCCGGCGAGCAGGAGGACGAGACCGGCGGCGATGAGCGCCGGCCTCCGTCGGCGCGCGCCCGAGGACATCGGTACAAGGTAGCCAGGGGCGCAGCTGGGCGCTCCTCTTCCGGAGCCGGCCCGGCGGGGTCCCAGCCGGGCGAACCGGGACAATGGGGGCGTGCGGACCGCCGTGGACATCCTCGAGGCCCTGCGCGCGATGCCCGGCCTGGCCCCCGCGCTCGACGCGCTCGCGGGCGTGCCGGCCCTCTGGGCGGTCGGCGGCTCGGTCCGGGACGCGCTGCTCGGCCGCGATGCCCGCGAGCTCGACCTCGTCGCCGAGGACGACGACGCTCTCGCCGCGGCGCTCGCCGCGCTGGGCGGGGACGCGGTCGTCCACGACCGCTTCGGCACCGCCACGGTCGCCCCGACCGCCGACCGGATCGGCGTCGACCTCGTCCGCGCGCGGGCCGAGACGTACCCCGCCCCCGGCGCCCTCCCGGAGGTGCGACCTGGGTCTCTCGACGACGATCTCGCGCGCCGCGACGTCACCGTCAACGCGATCGCCGTGCGGCTCGCGGAGCCCGCGGGCTTGCGCGCCGCCCCCGGCGCGCTCGACGATCTCGCCGCCGGTCGCCTGCGCGTGCTCCACGAGCGGAGCTTCCTCGACGATCCCACGCGGATCTGGCGGATCGCCCGCTACGCGGCGCGTCTCGGGTTCGCGCCCGACGACGGGACGCGCGCGCTCGCCCGCGCCGCGGGCGCGGACGTCCTCGCGACGGTGAGCGGGCCGCGTCTCGGCCAGGAGGTCCGGCTCGCGCTCCGGGAGCCCGACCCGCTCGCGGCGCTGCGGGCCGCACACGACCTGCAGCCCGCGCTCCTCCCCGAGGGCGCCGACCTCGACCCCGCCGGGCTCGGGGAGGCGCTCGACCTCCTCCCGGCGGACGGGGACCCCGGGCTCCTCGTCCTCGCCGCCTGCATGCGCGGCGTCGACAGCGCCCGCCTCGTCGGATGGCTCGACGCGCTCGCCTTCCCCGCGCCCGCCCGCGACGTCGTCGCCGCCGGCTCGCGCGAGGTCGTGCGCGCGCCGCTCGGACGTGCGCGGAGCGCGAGCGAGGTCGCCCGCGCCGCGCGGGGCGCTCCCGTCGAGGTCGTCGCGCTCGCCGGCGGCGACAACGCCCGCCGCTGGATCGAGGAGCTGCGGCACGTCCGTCCCGCGGTGAGCGGCGAGGACCTCCTCGCCGCCGGGGTCCCGCAGGGCCCCGAGATCGGGCGCCGCCTCGCGCGGGCCCGCGACGCCCAGCTCGACGGCGTCGCGCCGGACCGCGCCTCCCAGCTCGCGGTCGCCCTCGGCGATGCGGACGGGGGAGAGGGATGAGGCCCGGTCTCCCCGCGCCCTTCCGCTGGGAGGACGGCGCGATCGCCGCGCGCGTCCCTGGTGCCGAGCTCCGCTTCACGACGCGGCTCGGCGGCGTGAGCACCGGCCCGTACGCCGCGCTCAACCTCGGGCCGTGGACGGACGACGACCCCGAGGCGGTCGAGGAGAACCGGGCGCGAGCCGCGGCGCTCGCCGGCCGGCCGCTCGCGGGCGTCCGCCAGGTCCACGGCGCCGACGTCCACCGCGCCGACGGGAGCGTCGTCGACGCGGACGCGGTCGTGACGGCCGAGCGTGCTCATGCCCCGTGCGTCCTCGTCGCCGACTGCCTCCCCATCCTCCTCGCCACGCCGTCGGCCGTCGCGGCCGTCCACGCCGGCTGGCGGGGGCTCGCCGCGGGTGTGGTCGGGCGGTCCCTGCAGGCGCTCCGCGCCCTCGACCCGGAGGGCGCCGTCACCGCCGCGTTCGGGCCGGCCGCGCGGGTCTGCTGCTACGAGGTGGGCGACGAGGTGCGCGAGGCGTTCGCCGCCCACGGGTCCGCGGTCCGCGAGGGCCGCAGGATCGATCTCGCGGCCATCGCCGCGTCGGACCTCCGGGCGCAAGGCGCCACGAGCGTCCTCGACACCGGCTTCTGCACGCTCTGCGGCCCCCGAGACCTCTTCTTCTCGCATCGTCGCGACGGCGGCGTCACCGGCCGTCAGGGAGGCATCGCATGGCGGAGCTGATCCGCGGGCTGGACCCCGCCCGCGTCCGCGCGAACGTCGAGGCGGTCCGAGAGGAGATCGCCGACGCCTGCGCCGTCTCCGGACGCGACCCCGCGGACGTCGAGCTGGTCGCGGCCGTGAAGTACGTCGCGGTCGAGGAGCTCCCGGTCCTCGCGGAGGCCGGCCTCCGCGTCCTCGGCGAGAACCGGGCGCAGGAGCTCCTCCGGAAGGCCGCCGCCTGGGAGGAGGCGGATCTCGGCCCCGTCGTCTGGGACTTCATCGGACATCTGCAGAGCCGCAAGGTGAAGGACCTCGTCGGTCGGGTCGGCCGCATCCACTCGGTCGCGAGCGACAGCGCGCTCGGGCGCCTGGGCCGCCTCGCGGAGGCGGGGGAGGCGGTCCCGCACGTCCTCGTCGAGGTCAACGTCGCCGGAGAGGAGGGCAAGAGCGGGATCACGCCGGCCGATCTCCCCGCCTTCCTCGAGCGGTCCCCGGTCCCCGTCGAGGGGCTCATGACGATGCCGCCGCTCGCCGGCGACCCCGAGGAGAGCCGCCCTTTCTTCGCGGCTCTCGCCGAGCTCGCCGCCGAGAACGGCCTGCGCGAGCTGTCGATGGGGACGACGCAGGACTTCCCGGTCGCCGTGCAGGAGGGCGCCACCATCGTCCGCGTCGGCAGCCGCCTCTACCGCTGAGGGTCGCCCTCGACGCACGCGACCGTGCGTCGAGCCGATCTTGCAGGGGAAATCGCTCGAGGCGCGTAGAATCCTTGGTGCGATGGCCCTTCGAGACTCCTGGCACCGCACGCTCGTGTACTTCGGCCTGGCCGAGGAGCGCGACCCCGTGTACGAGGACGACTACGACGACGACGACGTCGCTCCCGAGGCTGAGCTCGAGGAGCGCTACCGCGAGCGTCCGAACGTCCGGCGCCTGCGCCGCCGGGACGAGTTCGACGACATCTTCGCCGACGAGCCCGGTGAGAGCCCGCGGACGACGCAGCTCCGCGCCGTCGCGGGGAACGGGCGCAGCCGGGACGTCCGCGTCCACCTCGTCATCCCGAAGAGCTTCAACGACGCGCAGCAGGTCGCGGACAAGTTCAAGGACTCGATCCCGGTCGTCCTCAACCTGCAGTCGACGGACAACGACCTCAACAAGCGGCTCATCGACTTCGCGAGCGGGCTCACCTACGCGCTCGACGGCGGGATGCAGCGGATCGCCGACAAGGTCTTCATGCTCACCCCGCGCAACGTCGAGATCTCGGCCGAGGAGCGGGCGGAGCTCATCGAGAAGGGCTTCTTCAACCAGTCCTGACGGCGGCGGGCGGCGAGCCCTCCGGGCACGCGGTCCGTACAGTGTCCGACGCGATGCAGATCGGCCTCATCGGTTCCGGCAACATGGCGCGCGCGATGGCGCGCGGCTGGGGCCGTCCCGTGCTCTGCACCGATGTCGTCCCCGAGCGGGCCCGCGGCCTCGCGGAGGAGACCGGCGGCGAGGCCGTCGCCTCGAACGCCGAGCTCGCCCGCCGCGCCGACGTCGTCGTCCTCTGCCACAAGCCGGGGCAGCTCGCCGAGGTCGCGGCGGACGTCGCACCGCACGCCCGGGCCGTCGTGTCGATCCTCGGCGGCGTCCCGCTCGCCGCTCTGCGCGAGGCGTATCCCGGCCGGCCCGTGCTCCGGCTGCTCCCCAGCACACCGGTCGAGGTGCGGGCGGGCGTCGTGCTCCTCGCCGACGACGGGGACCCGGAGCTCGAGAGCGAGCTCGGTCGCGCCGTCGCCGGCCTCGCGGGCGAGCTCGGGACGCTCGTCCGCCTCCCGGAGGGTCAGGTCGACGTCGCGATGGGACTCATGAGCAACGCCCCGGCCTACATGGCCCTCGTCGCCGAGGCCCAGATCGACGCAGGTGTCCGCCACGGCTTGCCGGCCCCGCTCGCCGCCGAGCTCGCGGTCGCGACGATGGCGGGGACGGCCGAGCTCCTGCGCCACCGCGGCCACGACACGCTCGCGGTCCGCCGCGAGGTCACGTCGCCCGGCGGGTCGACCGCCCGCGGCCTCGACGCCCTCGAGCGGGGCGGCCTGCGCACCGCCTTCTCAGACGCCCTCGACGCGGTCCTGCAGACCCGCACCCCCGGAGCCTGACCGATGATCACCGCCGCCTTCCTGCCGATCGCCGCCGCCCGCGACGACATCGCCGACTTCGTCCAGACGCTCATCTTCGTCTACGTCCTCCTCATCATCGCCTACATCCTCACGAACCTCTTCTTCGGATTCGGCGGGCGCATGCCGTACAACCGCGTCGGCAGCGCGGTCATCGGCTTCCTCCACGACACGGTCGAGCCGTACCTCCGCATCTTCCGGAAGTTCATCCCGCCGCTCGGGCCCCTCGACCTCAGCCCGATCGTCGCGATCTTCGCCCTGCAGATCGCGGGAGCGATCGTCGTCGGGATCATCCGCGGGTGAGCGGCGAGGCCGTCCGCCCGCGGGCGCGCGCCTGGCGGCGTGCAGGCCTCGTCCTCGCGCTCGTCCTCGCCCTCGACCAGCTCACGAAGGTCCTCGTCCGCTCGGGACTCGAGCCGGGGCACAGCGACCCGATCCTCCCCGCGCTCAAGCTCGTCTACGTCGAGAACCGCGGCATCGCGTTCGGCGCGTTCTCCGGTGGCGGGCAGGAGATCGTGTACGCGGTCATCGCCGTCGCGCTCGTCGCTCTCCTCGCGTACTTCGCGAGGCACGCCGACCAGCCGGGCATCTGGCTCCCGACCGGGCTCCTGCTCGGCGGCGCGATCGGCAACCTCATCGACCGGGCGGTCGAGGGCGCGGTGACCGACTTCCTCAAGCTCCCCGCGTGGCCGGCCTTCAACATCGCCGACATCGCGATCACGGGGGGCGTGCTCGCGCTCCTCGTCGTCCTCGAGCGCAGCGAGCGCGCACGCGAGCGCGAGCGCGAGCAGGTGGCCGATGGAGCTGCGGATCCCGGCTGAGGCGGCGGGCCGCCGCCTCGACGCGCACCTCGCGGAGCACCTCGGGTCCCGCTCGCGCGCGGCGCGCCTCATCGAGGCCGGCGCCGTCCTCGTCGACGGCGAGACCGCCCGGAAGCGGAGGCTCCTCGAGGGCGGCGAGACGGTCACCCTCGACGAGAGCGCGGACGCTCCGCCGCCCGTGCCGGCGGAGCCGGGTCCGGACGTCGAGGCCCACGTCGTCCACGAGGACGCCCACCTGCTCGTCGTCGACAAGCCGGCGGGGCTCGTCGTGCACCCGGCCCGCGGGCACGCGCACGGGACGCTCGCGCAGGCGCTCGCCGGGCGCGCGGCGGGCGGGGAGGAGGGCGAGCGCGCAGGGATCGTCCACCGCCTCGACAAGGACACGAGCGGGCTGCTCGTCGTCGCGAAGGACGAGGCGACCCACCGCGCCCTCAAGCGCCTGCTGCAGGCCCGCGAGATCACCCGCGAGTACCTCGCTCTCGTCGAGGGACGGCCGCCCGCCCGCACGGGGACGATCGACGCGCCGATCGGTCGCGACCGGCGGGTCCGCACGCGGATGTCCACCGACACGGACGTGCCGCGCGAGGCGGTGACCCACTTCGCCCTCGAGCGCGCGTTCCCGCGCACCTCGCTCCTGCGCGTGACGCTCGAGACCGGCCGCACGCACCAGATCCGCGCCCACCTGCGCGAGATCGGGCATCCCGTCTGCGGTGACCCCGAATACGGTCGCGCCGGGCTGCTCGGTCTCGAGCGGCAGTTCCTGCACGCGACGCGGCTCGCGTTCGACCATCCGGTGACCGGCGAGCGGATCGACATCACCTCGCCGCTCCCGCCGGATCTCGCCGAGGCGCTGGATCGGGCCGCGGTCGCGTAGAATCGCGGTCGTTCACGTCCCCGTCCCCGTCGACCACCCGTCCACGCACCCTGCCCGGGCATCCCGCCCGGGAACGTGATCGGGCCGGCGGACCGCAGTCCACACCGAATTCCACAAGGGAGCAGTCCATGCCCGCAGCAGTCGGCATCAAGGAGCTGCTGGAGGCCGGAGTCCACTTCGGCCATCAGACGCGCCGCTGGAACCCGAAGATGCGCCGCTTCATCCACGGCGAGCGCGGCGGCATCTACATCATCGACCTCCTCGAGACCGAGCGTCGCCTCCGGGAGGCGCAGGACTTCGTCACGCGCATCTCGCAGCGCGGCGGCAGCGTCCTCTTCGTCGGCACGAAGAAGCAGGCTCGCGACGCGATCAAGGAGGTCGCGGAGTCCTGCGGCCAGCCGTACGTCAACCACCGCTGGCTCGGTGGCCTCCTCACGAACTTCCAGACGATCAGCACGCGCATCAAGCGCCTGCACGACCTCGAGCGCTACGAGACCGAGGGGCAGCTCCAGCTGCTCCCGACCCGCGAGCGCATGGCGGCGATCGCGGACCTCGAGAAGCTCCGCGCGAACCTCGGCGGCGTGAAGAACATGCAGCGCCAGCCCGACGCGATGTTCGTCATCGACCTCAAGACGGAGGCGATCGCGGTGCGCGAGGCCCAGCGCCTGCGCATCCCGATCATCGGCGTGGTCGACACCAACTGCGACCCGGACGGCATCGAGTTCGTCGTCCCGGGCAACGACGACGCGATCCGCTCGTGCCTCGTCGTGACGCGGGCGATCGGCGACGCGGTCGCCGAGGGCCGCGGCCAGTTCCTCGCGGCCGAGGAGGAGCGCCAGCGCCGCGAGGCGGAGGAGCGCGCCCGCCGCGACGCCGAGGAGCGCGCCCGCCGCGAGGCCGAGGCCCAGGCGAAGGCCGAGGCCGAGGCGAAGCAGGCGGCCGCCGACGCCGCCGAGAGCGCGCCGGCGCAGACGACGCCCGACGCGGCCCAGGCGCCGCAGACCCCGCCCTCCGCGGGGGCCGCGCCGACCCCGTCGGCTCCGCAGGCCGGCACCGAGACCTCCCAGGCCGACCCGGCGGAGCCCGCCCCGACCCCCGAGCCCGCGCCCGAGGCCCCGGCGCAGGAGGACAAGAGCAATGGCTGAGATCACCGCACAGGACGTGAAGGCCCTTCGCCAGCAGACCGGCGCGGGCATGATGGACTGCAAGAACGCCCTCGCCGAGGCGGGCGGCGACATGGACAAGGCCGTCGAGCTCCTGCGCGTGAAGATGGGCAACAAGCTCGGCAAGCTCGCCGACCGCGAGGCGGCCGAGGGCACGATCCAGTCCTACATCCACGCCGGCGGCAAGGTGGGCGTCCTCGTCGAGGTCGACTGCAACACCGACTTCGTCGCCCGCAACGAGGACTTCGTCACGTTCGCTCGCGAGGTCGCGATGCACATCGCCGCGACGCCGACGGTGAAGTACGTGTCGGTCGACGACGTGCCCGAGGAGGCGAAGGAGGCCGAGCGGCGCGTCTTCGAGCAGCAGGCCGCCGACAAGCCGGAGCACATCCGGCCGAAGATCGTCGACGGCATGCTCGGCAAGTGGTACGGCGAGGTCGTGCTCCTCGAGCAGCAGCACGTCAACGCCGACAAGTACGAGAACAAGACGATCGAGCAGCTCCGCGGCGATCTGTCGGCGACGACCGGCGAGAACGTCGTCATCCGCCGGTTCGCCCGCTTCGCCGTCGGCGAGTAGGCTCGCCGACGGCCATGGCAGACGACGCGCGCGGAGAGGCACCGCAGGGCACGGGCGGGGACGCGGTCTTCGACCGCATCCTGCTCAAGCTCTCGGGCGAGGCGCTCCTCGGATCGCTCGACTACGGGACCGATCCGGAGCGCCTGCGCGCCGTCGCGTCCCAGGTGAAGGCGGTCCGGGAGCGCGGCGTCGAGATCGCGATCGTCGTCGGCGCCGGCAACATCTACCGCGGGATGACGGGCGCCGCCGCGGGCATGGACCGCGCGACCGCCGACTACATGGGCATGCTCGCGACGCTCCTCAACGCGCTGCCCCTCCAGGACGCCCTCGAGAAGGTCGGCGTGGACACCCGCGTGCAGTCGGCGATCCACGTCGCCGAGGTCGCCGAGCCCTATCTGCGGCGCCGGGCGATCCGTCACCTCGAGAAGGGCCGGGTCGTCATCTTCGCCGCAGGCACCGGCAACCCGTTCTTCACGACCGACACGGCCGCGGCGCTGCGCGCGACCGAGATCCACGCGGACGCGCTGCTCATGGCGAAGAACGGCGTCGAGGGCGTCTTCAGCGGCGACCCGAGGGTCGACCCGGACGCGCGCTTCATCGAGCGCATCTCGCACATGGAGGCGCTGCAGCGCGAGCTGAAGGTGATGGACGCGACGGCGCTCACCCTCTGCATGGAGAACCGGCTGCCGATCCACGTCTTCAACATGGACGACGAGCGCAACATCGACCGGATAGTGTCCGGCGAGCGCGTGGGAACCCTGGTGCACACATGAGCGAGATGATCGATGAGCTGCTCGCCGACGCCCGCGAGCGGATGAAGAAGAGCGTCGACGCGACGATCCACGAGTACGGATCGGTGCGGACCGGCCGCGCGAGCCCGCAGATCGTCGACCGCGTCATGGTCGACTACTACGGCACCGTCACGCCGCTCAAGCAGCTCGCGACGATCAGCGCGCCCGAGGCGCGGCTCGTCACGATCCAGCCGTTCGACCAGGGGTCGATCCGGGCGATCGAGAAGGGCATCCAGGAGGCCGACCTCGGGCTCACGCCGAGCAACGACGGCCGCATCATCCGCCTCGCGGTCCCCGAGCTCAACGAGGAGCGCCGCCGCGACCTCGTGAAGGTCGTGCGGAACATCGCCGAGGAGGGCCGCATCCGCGTCCGCAACATCCGCCGCGACGTCATGAGCGACCTCAAGGAGCTCAAGGACGAGGGCGAGGTGGGCGCCGACGACGAGCGGCGCGGTGAGGAGACGCTGCAGAAGCTCACCGACGAGCACGTCGCTGCCCTCGACTCCGCCCTGAAGACCAAGGAAGCGGAGATCCTCGAGGTCTGAGCCTCGGGGATCCCCGGGGGCAGGTCGCGAGATGGGCGACGAGGACGCGCGCTACGTCGCGATCATCACCGACGGCAACGGCCGTTGGGCGCAGAGCCGCGGCCTCCCCGTGGCGGACGGGCACCGCGCCGGCGCCGACACCGTGAAGGCCCGGCTCCGCGACGCCGCCGAGTGGGGGATCCGCGAGCTCACCGTCTACTCGTTCTCGACGGAGAACTGGTCACGTCCCGCCGAGGAGGTGACCGCGCTCATGCGGATGTTCTCGGAGAGGCTGAGGACCGAGACCCCCGAGCTCCGCGACGAGGGCGTCCGCATGCGGTTCATCGGACGCCGCGACGGCGTCCCGGGCGTGCTCTGCGAGCAGATGGACGAGGCCGAGGCCGAGACGGCCGGCGGTGAGCGCATCACTCTCTTCGTCGCGTTCAACTACGGCGGCCGGGCCGAGATCATCGACGCCGCGGCGCGCTACTCCGGAGGCGGCGAGGAGGAGTTCGCGAAGCTGCTCTACGCCCCGGAGATGCACGATCCCGACCTCGTCATCCGGACGAGCGGGGAGCAGCGGATGTCGAACTACCTCCTCTGGCAGTCGGCCTACTCCGAGCTCGTCTTCGCACCGGAGCTCTGGCCCGACTACGACCGCGACGCGTTCCGCCGATCGCTCTACGCCTACCGCGACCGCGTCCGGCGCTTCGGGGGCCGGGCGTGAGCACGCCGCGTCGCGGCGGAGGCGGACGGCGGCCTCCCCGGGG
>NZ_JBLKKY010000070.1:0-21758 GCF_059438195.1 Paraconexibacter sp. | reverse complement strand
GGCGTCGGCTTCTCCGACGAGCACGAGGCCCATCCGCTCCTCGCCCGCGTCCTCGAGTGCGAGCAGCGGTTCGGCGATCCCCTCACCCACGAGCGCGCGCTCGCCGGGACGCTCGCCGCAACCTCGCGCGAGGTGGTCGCATGACGGCCGTCGAGCCGACGCGTCTCGTCGGAGAGGGGCTCTTCCAGGTCGACCCGCCGGCGCTGCTCGGCAGCCGCTGCGCGAGCTGCCGCGACCATGCGTTCCCCGCGGTCGCCGTCTGCGGCGCCTGCGGCGAGCGCGACGTCCACGTCACCCCGCTCTCCCAGGAGGGGACGATCTACTCGTTCACGATCGTCCGCGTCCCCGTCCCCGCCTACAGCGGGCCGGTGCCCTACGGGCTCGGCATCGTCGAGCTCGCAGAGGAGCGGCTGCGGGTGAGCACGACGCTCCTCGCTGATCCGGTCGAGCGGCTGCACGTCGGGGCGCCGGTGCGCTTCCGGCTCCACGAGGTCGGCACCGACGAGGAGCCGCTGCTCACCTACGCCTACGCGATGGGGGACGCATGAGCGAGGTCGTCGTCAGCGGCGTCGGGATGCACCCGTTCGGCCGGTTCCCCGACAAGGCGCCCGTCGACCTCGGGGAGATCGCTGTCCGCGACGCGCTCGCCGACGCGGACATCCGGTGGCCGGATGTCGACGCGCTCGTGTGCGGGCACATGTACGCGAAGACGGGCGCCGGCCAGCGGCTCGTCGACCTCCTCGGACGGACGGGCATCCCGGTCATCAACGTCGAGAACGCGTGCTCTTCGGGCGGCACGGCGGCCCAGATCGCCCACAACCTGCTCGCGGCGGGCACCTTCCGCCACGTCGTCGCGGTCGGCATCGAGAAGATGCCGCGCGGGGTGATGGACATGGACTACTTCGCCGACTGGCGCCGGCTCAGC
This sequence comes from Paraconexibacter sp., assembly GCF_059438195.1. NCBI lineage: Bacteria > Bacillati > Actinomycetota > Thermoleophilia > Solirubrobacterales > Paraconexibacteraceae > Paraconexibacter > Paraconexibacter sp. The sequence continues at coordinate 20,833 of NZ_JBLKKY010000070.1, read as the reverse complement.
GGGCACGCCGTCAACCCGGCGCAGTTCGCGCTCGCCGCGCGCCGCCACATGCACGAGCACGGCACGACGGAGGAGGATCTCGCCCACGTCGCCGTGAAGAACCACCGTCATTCCGTCCACAACGAGCGCGCGATGTACCGCCACGAGGTCACCCTCGACGATGTGCTCGAGAGCCGTCCCGTCGTCGATCCCCTGCGCCTCCTCATGCTCTGCTCGCCGAACGAGGGGGCGGCAGCCGCCGTCCTCACGGCGCGCCCGCCCCGGAACGGCGACGTCGTCCTCGCCGGCCAGGGGCTCTGCACGGCCGCTCGCGAGCAGGCGATCGGCGAGCACATGCCGACGTCGTCCCCCGTCGCCCCGCAGGACGCCTCGGTGACGCGCCGCGCGGCCCGGACCGCCTACGAGATGGCCGGCATCGACCCATCCGACGTCGATGTCGTCGAGCTCCAGGACACCGACTGCGCGACCGAGATCATCAGCACCGAGGAGCTCGGGCTCTGCGCGCCGGGGGAGGGCGTCGCGCTGCTGCGCGACGGTGCGACGACGATCGGCGGCCGCATCCCCGTCAACCCGTCCGGCGGACTGCTCTCGAAGGGCGAGCCGGTCGGCGCTTCCGCGCTCGGCCAGGTCTTCGAGATCGCGCAGCAGCTCCGCGGGCGGTGCGGCGCCCGCCAGGTCGCCGGCGCGCGCGTCGGACTCACCCACGCGCTCGGGGCGGGAGGCAACTGCTCGGTCCTCGTGCTGCGCAGGGAGGAGGTCCGTCGTGGCCGAAAGTGACACACGGGCCCGTGGCGCGGCCGCGCAGCACGCCCCCGACGCCGCCGGCGAGCTTCACCGCGCACTGGCCTTGGCGCTCGAGATCCCGGAGGGCACCCTCGACCGCCTCCCGTACGCGCGGACGAGTCTCGCCGTGCGGGTCGGCGGCGGTGAGACCGGCGTCACGCTCCTCCTCGACCGGCCGCGGCCGGTCGTCGTCCCCGCCGTCGAGCCCGCCGAGATCGAGGTCGAGCTCACCGACGAGCAGGCGCGGCGGTTCGCCGGCGGTGCGCTGCCGATGCCGTCTGCGGTGGCGACCGGCGCTGTCGTCGCCCGCGGGCCCGTGCGCAAGTACCTCGAGGTGGACGTCATCCTCCGCGAGCGTCTGGTCGCCATCGCCGAAGGTCCCTGCGTCGCCGTGCGGCTGGCCGACGCGGACGGTCCGATCGACCCATCGCTCCTCGCCGTCGAGACCCGCGACCTGCGCAAGAGCTTCGGGTCGAACACCGTGCTCGCGGGGCTCGACCTCGAGGTTCCGGAGGGAGTGATCTCCGTCGTCCTCGGCCCGTCGGGGACCGGGAAGAGCGTCCTCCTCCAGCACATCATCGGCGTGATGGAGCCGGACGCCGGTGACGTGCTCATCCGGGGTCGCTCGCTGCGCGCGATGAGCCGCTCCGAGGTGCTCCTCCAGCGCCGGGAGATCGGCGTCATGTTCCAGGACGGCGCGCTCTTCAGCAGCCTCGACGTCTTCGACAACGTCGCCTACCCGCTGCGCCAGCACACCGACTTCTCCGAGAAGGAGGTCCGCGAGAACGTCGAGCGCCACCTCGCCGACGTCGGCCTCCTCCGGGCCGCGCACCGGATGCCCGGTGAGCTCTCCGGCGGCATGCGCAAGCGCGCCGGCCTCGCCCGTGCCCTCGCGCTCGATCCGGGCATCGTCCTCTGCGATGAGCCGGACTCCGGGCTCGATCCCGTGCGGACCGCTCTCCTCGGCGACCTCCTCGTCGACCGGCACGCCGAGCACGGCGGCTCGATGGTCGTGGTGACCCACGACATCGCGCTCGCCCGCTCGATCGCCGACCACGTGTCGATCCTCTTCCGCGGACGCGTCGTCGAGTCCGGCTTCGTCGACGTCGTGCTGGCGAGCGAGAACGAGTTCGTGCAGCAGTTCCTCAGCGGCGCGTCGCAGGGGCCGCTCGGCATGGACGCGTGAGGTCGCCGGTCGGTGCCGGGCCGCTGTGTCAGTTTGGGACACCGGCACGCGGCCTCGCGCTCGTAGCGTCGAGCGGGCATGGCGGGAACCGCGGACAGGACGTTCGTCATCGTGGGCGCAGGGACGGCGGGGGCGACCGCCGCGCTGACCTTGCGCAGCGCCGGATTCGACGGCCGCGTCGTCCTCGTCGGCGACGAGGAGCACGCGCCGTACAACCGGCCGCCGCTCACGAAGGCGGTCGTGCGAGGCGAGATGGCCCCCGAGCGGACGCACATGCGCCCGGCGAAGGTGTGGGCCGCGAAGGACGTCGAGCTCGTCCTCGGCCGCGCGGCCGTCGCCGTCGACGTCGCCGCGAGCACGATCACGCTCGCCGACGATGAGGTCATCCCCTATGACGCGCTCCTCCTCGCGACCGGCGGTCGCGCGAGGATGCCGGCGGGGCTCACCGCGAACGGGGACACGCACGTCGTGCGCACTCTCGACGACGCGATCCGGCTGCGCGAGGTCATCGCCGCGCGCGGCTCGCTGGCGATCGTCGGAGCCGGGTTCGTCGGCGCCGAGCTCGCGGCGAGCGCGATCCAGTCCGGCTGCGAGGTGACGTTGCTCGAGGCGGCACCGCGGCCGCTCGCTCGCGTGCTGCCTGCGCTTCTCGGCGAGCACTACGCCCGTCTCCACCGCCAGCGCGGTGTGCGGCTCCTCACCGACGCCGTCGTGACCGACGTCGCCCCGGCCGGTGACGGGCTCGAGGTCGTGCTGCGGGACGGCCCGCCGATCGGTGCCGACGCCGTCGTGCTCGCCCTCGGACTCGAGCCCGACGACTCGCTCGCGCGCGACGCCGGCCTCGCCGTCGACGACGGAATCGTCGTGGACGACCGCTGCCGGACCTCGGCGCCGCGCGTCTTCGCCGCCGGCGACGTCGCGCGGCACGACAACCCCGCGCTCGGCCGGCGGCTGCGGATCGAGCACTGGCAGCACGCGCAGCACCACGGCGCCGCGGCCGCCCGCAACATGCTCGGCGCCGACGAGTCCTTCGCCGAGGTCCCGTGGGTGTGGTCGGACCAGTACGAGCACAAGCTCGAGATCGCCGGGCTCGCCGACCCCGGCGACGACGTCGTCATGCGCGGCGACCCCGACGCGGGGCCGTTCACCGCGTTCCTCCTCCGGGACGGCGGGCTCGCCGCCGCCGTCGGCGTCGACAGTCCCGACGAGGTCCGCGCTGCGCGCGCGGCGATCGGTCGCCGCGCCCGGCCGCGTCCCGAGCTTCTCCGCGATCTCGACGTCGACCTCGCCGCCGCGCTCGACGAGAGCCACGGGCCCCTCGGCGGAGAGAGCCGCCACGAACCCGCTCCGCAGGAGCCAGACCAACGAGGTGAGGTATGCAGGTGACAAGCGAAGAGGTCTTCGCCGAGCTGAGTGCGAGCTTCGACGCGGCGACGGTCGACGACCCGTACGAGCTCTTCGCCGAGAAGCGGCGGACGACGCCCGTGTGGCGCGGCGACATCCTCGCCGAGCTCGGGGTGCCGTCCTTCTCCGGCACCGACGCCGAGCGGCCGGTGTACTCGCTCTTCTCCTACGAGCACGTCGCCGCGGCGCTCCGCGACCACGAGACGTTCAGCAGCGCGATCTGGCTCGAGACGTTCGGTCCACTCGCAGGGCGCGTCGTGCTCGGCCTCGACGGCGACGAGCACCGCTCGTGGCGCGGCCTCATGCTCCCGATCTTCACGCGCAAGGCGGTGACGCACTGGGAGGACACCGTCGTGCGCCCGATCATCGAGCGCGCCGTCTCCGAGCTCGCAGCGGACACGCAGGCCGACCTCGTCGGCTTCGCCCAGCGGTTCCCGGTCGACGTCATCTACGAGATCATCGGTCTCGAGGGCGACGAGAGCTTCTTCGAGCGCTTCCAGGTGCTTGCCGTGCTCATGCTCCTCGGCCTCGCCGTCGACGCTGACCCGTCGAACGTCGACCGCATGATGCAGCGCTACGGGCGCGCGATGGAGGCCTCGCAGGAGCTCTACGAGCTCGTGCGGCCGATCGTCGAGAGCCGGCGCTCCGCAGGGGCCGACGGCGCCGACCTCATCAGCCACCTCATCAACGCGGAGTACGAGGGCGCCCGCCTCGATGACGATCAGGTCACGAACTTCATCCGCGCCCTGCTCGTCGCCGCGACGGAGAACACGTCGCGCCAGTTCCTCATCACGGCATCGATGCTCCTCGGTCGCCCGGACCTCCTCGCCCAGGTGCGGGGGGATCGTTCGCTCCTGCAGAAGGCCGTGATCGAGGCGCAGCGCTTCGACGCGCCCTTCGGCACCGTCCCGAGGGTCACGACGCGTGAGGTCGAGATCGGCGGAGTGACGCTCCCGGCCGGTGCCGCCGTGCTCCTCATGCTCGGGTCCGCGAACCGCGACGAGGAGGCGTTCCCCGAGCCGGACGCCTTCGACCTCACGCGCAGCGGGCGGACGCCGCTCACCTTCGGACTCGGGCGCCACGTGTGCCCGGGCATGAACATCGCGACGGTGCAGGTCGTCGTCGCGCTGGAGACGCTGCTCGACCGCCTGCCGGGCCTGCGGCTCGATCCGGCGGCCGAGCCGTCACGCGTGCGCGGGGTCAACGTCCGCGGGCCGGGACGCGTCGACGTCATCTGGGATTGAGAGGAACGGACATGCAGCAGCTGGAGAACAAGGTCGCGATCGTCACCGGCGGCGCAGCAGGCATCGGTGCGGCGACGGTGCACGCGCTCGCCGGCCGCGGCGCCGCGGTCGTCGTCGCGGACATCGACGCCGATGGCGCGGAGCGCCTCGCGGAGGAGGTCCGTCGCGCCGGCGGTCGCGCGGTCGCGTGCACGACGGACGTCGCGAAGGAGGACGACATCGTCGGCATGGTCGACACCGCGGTGCGGGAGTTCGGCCGCCTCGACATCCTCCACAACAACGCTGCCCTCCTCTCGCCGGAGGTCCTCGTCGGCGACGGGCCGGTCGCCGCAGCCGACGCCGATCTCTGGGAGCGGGTGCTGAAGGTCAACCTCATCGGATACGTCCTCGGCTGCAAGCACGCGATCCCCGCGATGATCGAGACGGGCGGCGGGGCGATCGTCAACACGTCGTCGGGCACCGGCGTCCAGGCCGAGCTGTCCCGCCCCGCGTACGGCACGTCGAAGGCGGCGATCATGGCCTTCACGCGCAACGTCGCGACGCAGTACGGGCGGGAGGGCATCCGCTGCGTCGCGCTCGCGCTCGGCCTGGTCGCGACGCCCGGGCTCAAGGGCGCGCTTCCGGAGCCCGCACTCGAGATGTTCCTGCGGCACTTCCCCGTCCCCCGGCTCGTGGAGCCCGAGGAGGTCGGCGAGATCGTCGCCTTCCTCGTCTCCGAGCCGGCCGCGATGATCACCGGCGCGACGATCCCCGTCGACGGCGGGTTCTCGATCCACACGCCCACCTACGCGGACGAGCTCGACATGATGGCCCAGCTCCAGGCCTGACCGGGGCCAGCCGCGCCGCATCGCCGCGAGGCCCCGCTCGTCCGAGCGGGGCCTCGCGCGCGTCTACAGGTCCTGCGGCTTGCTGTTGTAGCGGGGGAGGTGCTGCCCGCCGTCGACGTGCAGCGTCTCGCCGGTCATGTAGCGCGAGGCCTCGGAGGCGAGGAAGACGGCGACCGGGGCGATGTCGTCCTCGGGGTCGCCGATGTAGCCGAGCGGGTTGCCGGCCGAGAAGACCTGCTCGAACTCGGGCATCGCCTGCACGAGCTCGCCGAACACCGTGCCCTTCGCCACTGGCGCGATGACGTTCGCGAGGACGTTGTAGCGGGCCCACTCCACCGCCGCCGAGCGCGTGAGGGAGCGGATCGCGTCCTTCGCGACGTTGTAGTCCGAGTGCATCCAGGCCGCCGTCTCGGCGTCGATCGAGTACATGTTGATGATGCGGCCGCCGCCTTGCTCGCGCATCGCGGGGAGCGCGGCGTGCATCGCCCACCACGTCGCCCACAGGCCGGTGCCGAGGACGCCCCCGAGCATGTCGTCGGTCTTCTCCTCGAGCACGACGTTCGGCGACAGCGCGATCGCGTTGTTCACGAGCACGTCGAGCCGGCCGTGCTCGGAGACGGTCGTCTCGACCATGCGCCGGACCTGAGCGCGGTCGCCGACGTCGGTCGCGACGAAGCTCCCGCGGCCGCCGAGCTCGGCGAGCTCCGCCGCGGTCGCCTCGCCCGCAGACTCGTCGACGTCGGCGATGACGACCGCCGCGCCCTCGCGCACGTAGCGGCGGGCGATCCCGCGGCCGATGCCCTTCGCGCCGCCCGTGACGAGGGCGACCTTTCCGTTCAGCACTCCCATGGAGCTCTCCTGTTCGTTGATGTCGGGGGAGAAGGGGTCAGGTGCCGGCGGCGACGACGTTGCGCAGCTCGCCGATGCCTTCGATCGACGCGACGACCTCCTGACCGGGCCGCAGGTAGCGCCCGTCCTCGTAGGCGACGCCGGCGGGCGTGCCCGTGAAGAGGAGGTCGCCGGCGCGCAGTCGGCTGCGCGTGTCGACGTAGCGCATGAGCGCCGGGACGTCCCAGACCATGCTGCTCGTGCGGTCGCGCTGGCGGGTCTCCCCGTCGACGTCGAGTCGCATCTCGAGGTCCGGCGCGGCGCCCCCCACCTCGTCGGCGGTGACGATCCAGGGGCCGATGCCGCTCGTGGCGTCGAGGCCCTTCGAGGAGAACATGTCCATGCCGGTCACGCCGCCGAACTGGAGGTCTCGCGCCGAGACGTCGTTGCCGACCGTGAAGCCGAGGACGACCGACGGGTCCGGCGCCCCGCGCTCGCCCGTGTGGTCGTCGCCGACGACTGCGACGAGCTCGACCTCGTAGTCGAGCTGCGACGTGATCGAGGGAAGGGCGATGTCGTCGCCCGGGCCGATGACCGCGTCGTAGGGCTTCACGAAGACGGCGGGACGCTCGGGCATCGAGAGGCCGAGGCGGTCGACGTGCTTCACGTAGTTCGCCCCGGCGCAGAGGACCTTCGACGACCGCTCGACCGGGGCGAGCAGCCGCACGTCCTCGAGGGCGACGGCGTCACCGTCCCAGTGCGGCTCGGACCCGGGGGCGCGTGTGAGCGGCGGCGCCCATTCGCGGAACGTCCCGGCGATGGGCCGGACGGAGCCCGCGTCGAGGTCGACGGCCGCCCAGCGGGCCTCGCCGCCCGCGCGGGGACTGCATCTCGCGATCTTCATGGCGCGAAGAGGCTGCCCGCGTTCAGGGCGGTCCGGGGCGTCCCAATTCGAGACACGGCGCCGGTCGGCGCACCGTCCCAAGTTAGGACACTCGCGAACGGGCTCCCGAGGGCGAACATCGATGCGTCCCTTGCTCGAGGAGGAGCATCCGATGCTGATCAACCTTCACGCCCACGCCCTCACCCACGGCATGTTCGGGCACGACCCGTACTGGGGCCCTGTGTGGGAGAACGACACGCTCCGCGTGGGCGACTGGACGCTGGGCCTCAAGGAGGCCGGCAAGTTCGGGCATGCGGCGGACAACTTCTCGCGGGAGAAGTCGCTCGAGCGCATGGAGCAGCGCGGGATCGACAAGGTCGTCTTCTCCGGCCCCTCGCACATGTACATGTACTGGGCCGGCGACTACGGCATCCGGTACGCGCAGATCAACAACGACGAGCTCGCGGCGTTCTGCGCCGACGAGCCCGACAGGTTCCACTTCTGGGCGCTCGTGCCGATGGCCGACCCCGAGGCGGCGGTCGTCGAGCTCGAGCGCGCGGTCGAGCAGCTCGGCGCCGTGGGCATGATCATGGGCGGCGCGGACTTCGCCGGCCGCGAAGTCTGGGACGACGCCTACGAGCCGCTGTGGGAGAAGCTCGTCCAGCTCGACGTCCCCGTGTTCGTCCACGGCTACAACGTCTCCGCGACGGGCGCCACGCACGGGGAGGACCGCTACGACGCGACCTCGATCGTGGGGATGAACTACTACGAGACGCTGTGCGTCTGGTACCTGATCTGCAGCGGCGTGCTCGACCGCCATCCGAGCCTGCGGTTCTACGTCACCCACGCCGGCGGCTACATGCCCTACCACCTCGGGCGGCTCACGCAGACGAACCTGACGATGGCGCCCGACAGCGTCAACCTCAAGCCCGTCGATCAGTACCTCGACAACTTCTACTTCGACCCGGACGTCCACGAGCCCGTCATGCGGCGAGCGCTCGTCGACCTCATCGGCGTCGACCGCTTCGTCTACGGCGACAACCTCGGCGGCTCCGACAACTTCCACGGCGATCTCACGGCCGAGATCGGCCTCTCCGAGGAGGACCGGGAGAAGATCAGGTCCGGCAACGCGCTGAAGCTGCTCAAGCGGCTCGCGGTCGAGGTCTGAGCGATGGCGGAACGCACCGAGACCACGGGGGAGATCCTCGTCACCGTCGACCGTCGCAAGTGCTCGGGCTACGGCATCTGCGCCGACCTCTGTCCCAGCGTCTTCAAGCTCGACGACGGCGGGTTCGCCTACGTCGACGGCCCCGTGCCCGCCGAGCTCGAGGACGAGGTGCGCGAGACCGCCTACGAGTGCCCCGAGGAGGCGATCGTCGTCGAGACGGCCGCCGAGCAGAGCCAGTCAACAGTAGGACGCGAAGGAGGAGCGGATGCTGCTCGATGACGTGCACGGCGAGGACCTCGTGCTGGGTGACGGCACGCGGTTCTCGGATCTCATCGATCACGAGAACAACGAGGTCTCGATGCGAGTCCTCTCGGACCCGGAGATCTACCGGCACGAGATGACGCACATCTTCGGCAAGGTCTGGACGCCGGTCGCGCACGAGAGCGAGGTCCCCAACCCCGGTGACTACGTCATGCGCTACATCGGCGAGGACCCGGTCATCGTCACGCGCGACAAGACCGGCGAGGTGCACGTGCTCCTCAACGTGTGCACGCACCGGGGCATGATGATCTGCCGCGCCGAGGGCGGGAAGGGCAATCAGTTCAAGTGCCCCTACCACGGGTGGACCTTCTCGAACACCGGCCGGTTCCTCGGCGCGCCGATCGCCGCGGAGAAGATGCACGGTGACGTGCGCACGAAGGAGGAGCTCGGGCTCACGAAGGCCCGGGTGGACACCTACGTCGGGATGATCTTCGCGACGTGGAACCACGACGGCCCCTCGCTCGGCGAGTACCTGGGCGACATCAAGTGGTACCTCGACCTCATGTTCGACCGCACCGAGGACGGCCTCGAGGTCCTCGGCCCGCCGCAGCGGTTCATGATCAACGCGAACTGGAAGTGCGCGGGCGAGCAGCACGCCGGCGACGGCTACCACACGCTCACGCTCCACCAGTCGCTCGTCGAGCTGCAGGCGACCGAGAGTCGCGACGACGAGCCGGTGTTCCAGGGTGGCTTGAACGTCAGCGCCAACGGCCACGGGCTGCGCTGCATCGACATGCGCGACACGCACATCCTCGCGCTCAAGGGCAAGACGCAGAAGGAGATGTCGCCGCTGGACCGGCTGCGGATCGCGCCGCCGCCGGGCATCCGCCCCGACCAGGTGGGGGCGCTCGCCGAGCGCTTCGACGAGGACCAGCTGCGCGTCCTCGCGGACTTCCCGCCGTCGGTCGGCGGCCTCTTCCCGAACGTCGGCACGTTCTCGATGTCCTTCCCGCTCGGCGACAAGCTGTCGGGCTTCATCGCCTGGCACGCGTTCGTCCCCAAGGGGCCCGACAAGTTCGAGTTCTTCAACTGGTTCTTCGTCGAGAAGTCCGCGACGGAGGAGGACCGCGAGCTGCTGCGGAGGACCTCGACGCTCGCCTTCGGCATCAGCGGCTTCATCGAGACCGACGACGCCGACACGTGGCCGCAGATGACGCAGGCCGCGCAGGGGCACATGGGGGCGCAGCAGAAGCTGCGCTACCAGGCGCTCGTCGGCGAGAACAAGCCCGACGACTGGCCCGGTGGCGGCCACGTCTACGACGGCTTCACGAAGGACGACAACCAGTGGAACTGGTGGGTTCGCTACGGCCAGTACATGAGGGGGGAGATCTCGTGAGCACGACGCCCGAGCATCAGGAGGCGCCGCCGCAGACCGAGGAGGCCGGTCGCGCCGATCTCCCGCGGGTCCACATCGGCGAGCCGCTGCACTTCGAGATCGTCGAGTTCCTCGAGGACGAGGCGACGGATCTCGACGACAACGAGCTCATGAAGTGGTTCGGGCGGATGGCGCCCGACATCGTCTACCGCATGCCCGTCCGGTCGACCCGGGACCGCGTCGACGGCTCCGAGTTCTCGACCGGGATGTTCCACTTCGACGAGGACGCGATGACCCTCGGGACGAAGGTGACGCGGCTCGCCATGACGCAGAGCGCGTGGGCCGAGAAGCCGCCGTCGCGGACACGGCGCTTCGTCACGAACGTGCGCGTCTACCGCCGATCGCAGGAAGACGAGTTCGACGTGCGCAGCTCGGTCCTCCTCGTCCGCAACCGCTACCAGGAGTCCCAGCTCGAGCTCATCTCCTACCGGCGGACCGACCTGCTCCGGCGCGCTGAGGGCGGCCTCCAGATCGCGCGTCGCACGATCTACGCCGACCAGGCGACGATCGGGACTCAGAACCTCGCGATCTTCCTCTGAGGAAGCGCGGCTGAGAACACCTGTCAGCACCCATGTCAACCTCAGCTCGACACGTCGCTCGCAGGTGCGCCGGGGAGCTTCGCCGCCATCTCTCTCCGTGGCGCGCGGGCCTCCCCGGTCGACCGCGAAACCTCCCCACCTGGGTCTGTCTGCATGGCTGACGGGCTGTCAAGATCATCCGCCATGGGAGGGGGGGGACGGACCGGCGGGGGCCGGCAGGGAAGCGCGACGCTCGGGCTGCCGAAGGGCAGCGGCCTCCGGGACATCCCCGGCTACTCGCTCCTCGACAGCCTGCAGGGCATGGCCGCGCTCGGCCTCAAGAGCATCCGCGTCGCGCTGCGTCCGCCCTTCCCGTGGTTCAAGGACGCCCTCGACGAGATCGCGACCGGATTCCGTCGCTGCATGCTGCCGGTCGCCGTCTCGGTCTTCCTCTACACCCTCGGGTTCGCCGTCATCCAGTTCGGAGTGGTGGCGAACATGCTCGGCATCTCGGACCGTCAGCCGGGGGTGATCTTCACCGTCTTCATCCGCGAGATCAACCTGTGGATCTCGGTGATGATCCTCGCGGGCATCGTCGGCAGCTCGGTCGCCGCCGACCTCGGCGCCCGCAAGATCCGCGATGAGCTCGACGCGCTCGACGTCCTCGCGGTCGACCGCTTCACGACGCTCATCGTGCCGCGGGTCGTGGCGATGACCGTCCTCGGAGCGTGCCTGCCGTTCCTCGGCGGGATGGTGACGATGACGACGAACCACGTCGTCGGAGCCGGCGTGCTCCGGTCGACGCCCGAGGGAATGGTCGAGTCCTTCCGGCTCGCGATCCTTCCCATCGACGTCTACGCGGCCCTCCTCAAGGGAGCGATCATCGGCTTCTTCCTCGGCGTCGTCGCATGCTTCGTCGGGTTGCGCAGCCGAGGCGGCGCGGAAGGCGTCGGCAACGCCGTGACGACGACGGTCGTCATCTCCTTCTTCGGTCTCTGGGTCATCAACAGCTTCTACAACCTCGCCTTCCTGACCCTCTTCCCGGAGGCGAGCGGGGTGAGGGGCTGATGGCGACGCCGGTCGAGCCGACGCCCCTGTCGCAGGCGGCCCCCTCGGCGCCGGCGGGCAAGTCGCCACCGGCGCGCGGCGGCCTGTGGCGCGAGGTCGGCGAGTTCACGGTCTTCGGCGGCTACGCGGTCGCGGCGATCCTCACGACGCCGCGCAGCTTCGCGACGGTCTCGGTGTACACGGCGAGCATCCTGCGCCGGTCGAGCGTCCTGCTCTTCATCATGGCCGGGTTCATGGGTCTCAGCGCGTCGACGGTCGGCGTGTTCCTGCTCCGTGCGATCGGCGCCGCTGACTACGCCGGGATCATCTCTGGCTACACCGGTCCTCGGTTCGCGGCCGTGACGATGTTCGGCTACGTGTTCGCGGGCAGCATCTGCTGCGCCGTCGCCGCCGAGCTCGGCTCAGCACGGATCCAGCAGGAGATCGACGCGTACGAGGCGCAGGGCGTCGACCCGATCCGCGAGCTCGTCGCGACGCGCCTTGTCGCGACGATTGTCGCGGTTCCGATCCTCGCCGTCATCGCACTGGTGGGGTTCTTCGCCGGGGCCTACGTCAACGTCGTCGAGCTGCTCGGGGTCAACAGCGGCCAGGTGCTCTCGGACGTGAATTTCGGCATGCAGTCGATCGCGAGCCAGTTCTACGCCGGACTTCAGATGCTTCTCATCGCGATCCCGTGCATGCTGGTCGCCTGCTTCTACGGCCTGCGGGCACGTGGCGGGCCCGCGACGGTCGGTCACGCGGTCGCGCGTTCCCTCGCGGTGAACATCGTGCTCGTCCACGTCATCTCCGCCGCGGTCGGCGTCGTCATCTACGGCAACGACCCGAGTCTTCCGATCGGCGGGTGAGCGTGATGAGGCTGCGCCATCCGGTTCTTGTTCCGCTCTTCGCCGTGCTCGCTGCGCTCGGGGTTGCCTGGGTCTTCCTCGGTGCGCCCGGGCGCAGCGGTGACGGTCACGAGCTGCATCTCGTCGCCGCCGAAGCGACGAACCTCATCGAGGGCACCGAGGTCCGCGAGGGATCGAGCGAGAAGGTCGGCGTCATCGACGAACTCTCCTTCGCGGATGAGGGGCGGGCGGCGCGGATCACGCTGCGGGTCGACGATGAGGCCTGGCCCCTGCCGGAGGGGACTCGGGTGCTCGTCCGCGCCGGCGGCACGATCTCCGCAACGAACCGCTACCTCGAGATCGTGCGTCCCGACCGTCCCGGCCCGCCGTTCGAGGACGGTGCGACGCTGCCCCGCCGCGCCGTCGTGACGCCCGTCGAGTTCGACGACGTCCTCCGAGTGTTCGACGCCCGGACGCGGAAGGATCTCGGTCGCTTCCTCGACACGGCGGGTACCGCCGTGCTCCGCGCCGAGCCGCACCTCCCGCGCGCGATCGGGCGCGGAGCGCCCCTCGCTCGCGACGCGCACCGGTTCCTCGACGACGTCGGCGGCGACCTCGAGGAGCTCGACGACCTCGTCGTCTCGACGCACGCCGTCGCCTCGTCGGTCCGGCGGGCGGAGCCGAGGTTCGCGACGCTGCTCGAGGGAGCGGCGACGACGTTCTCGGTGATGGCCGCGCGAGCCGATGACGTCGAGGCCTCGCTGCAGCGCCTTCCCGGCACGCTTGCCCAGACGCGGTCGACGCTCGCCCGGGCGGAGGGGTCGCTCACCCCGGCCGGGGAGCTCGTCGCCGACCTCGCGCCGGCGGTGCGGGAGCTCCGGCGGCTCGCGGCACCGCTCAACAGCGCGGTCGAAGCGGTGCGCGACGTCGGGCCCGACGGTCGCGAGACGCTCGCCACGCTGCGCCGCGCCGCGCCCGACGTGACCGCTCTGCTCGTGAGCGCGGAGGATCAGGCGCCGCGCTACCGCTCGGCGGGCCTCGAAGCGGCGAAGGCGATGCGGTGCATCCGGCCGTACTCCCCCGAGATCGCCGGCTTCATGGCGACGTGGGCGGACTTCTCCTCGGGACACGACGGCGTCGACCGCGTCGCACGCGTCCAGCCGCAGGCGCTGCTACCGGCTCTGTCGGCCTCGTCGCCGTACACGCCCGAGCAGGCGACCGATCTCTTCCCGGGGCTCACCTACGCCTTCCCGCTGCCGCCGGGCATGAACGCCGGGCAGCCGTGGTTTCAGCCCGAGTGCGGCGCAGGCCCGGACGCCCTCGACCCGTCGAAGGACCGCGAGGCGACGACGCCGTCGGAGGCACGACCGTGAGGCGGCGCGTCCTGCTCCTCGGCGCGCTCGCCGCCGCGGTCGTCGCCGTCGCCGTCGTGGCGACCGGCGACGATCCCTATCGCGTCACGCTCGAGCTCGAGAACGCGAACGGCCTCGACAACGGGTCGCCCGTCGTCGTCGGCGGCCTCACCGTCGGCACGGTCGAGCTCGAGCTTCGCGGCGAGACGGTCCTCGTCCACGCCGACATCGACCGCAGGCACGCGCCCGTCGGCCGCGATGCGAAGGCGACGATCGTCGCGCAGAACCTCCTCGGCATGAAGCAGCTCCGCCTCGAGCCGGGTACGCGGAGCGCGCCGGCGCCCGACGGGGCGACGCTGCCCGCGAGCGCGGTCTCGCGGTCCACCGACCTCGACCAGGTCCTCGACGTCCTCGGACCCGACACGCGCGCCCGGCTCGCCGTCCTCATGAACGAGGCGGGTCTCGCCGTCACCGGTCGCGAGATCGGCATCGACACCTTCGTCGGGAACCTCCCGGAGGTCCTGCAGCGCGGGGCCGCTCTCGCCGACGACCTCGCGAGCGAGAACGACGTTCTCGCCGAGCTCGTGACGAGGACCGACCGCTACGTCGGGACGGTGACGCGGGAGCGACGCTCGCTCACGCGCCTCGTCGAGACCGCCGGCGAGGCGGCGACGACGGTCGCCGAGCGTCGCACGGGCCTGCGTGCGAGCCTCGAGCGCGCGCCGGCGGCGCTCGGCACCCTGCGGTCCTTCCTCACCGAGGTGGAAGAGCTCTCGCCGCCGCTCGGACGCACAGCGCGTCGGCTGCAGGCGACCGCGGCGCCCCTGCGCGCCATGCTCACCGAGCTCCCGGACGTCGCCCGGGCGGCATCGCCCACCCTCCGGTCCGCCTCCGCGCTCGCGCCCGAGCTCGACCGGCTCGGGAAGGAGGCGACGCCGTTCCTCGATCGCGCTCGTCCGACGCTCGCCTCCGCGGAGAGGCTCGCGACGGTCGAGCTCGCACCGACCGCCGACATCGTCGACGGCACCTGGGACAACCTCCTCGCGATCCTCGAGAACTGGTCGCGCGCGATTCAGTACCGCGACCGGCTCAGTCACGTCTTCCGGGCGGAGCTCGCGGTGCCGATCACGTCGCTCACCACGATGGTCGACCGCCTGCGCAACGCGTCGAAGCCGGCATCGCGCCGGCGCGGGCGCGACCGCCGGCCCCCCGCCCGTCGCCCCGCGCAGACGCCGGAGAGGACGCCGGCACCGCCACGGGACGACCGAGCTCCCGCGCCGACGAAGTCGCTCGTGCCGCAGCTCGAGCAGGTGCTCCCCGCCCTCGAGGACACCGTCGACGTCCTCGTCGGAAAGCTCGTCCCGAAGCAGAAGCCGTCCGGCGGCGGCGTGGCGCCGCGGCCCGAGACGCCCCTCCTCGACTTCCTCCTCGACCCATGAGAACGCGGACCCGAGCACGGCGCGGACGCCGGTACGACACGCTCAGCCCTCCGCAGGTCCTCGTGCGGGGCGGGGCGGCGACGCTCGCCCTCGCGATCGTCCTCTTCCTCGCCACGCAGGCGATCAACGGCGTCCCCGGTCGCGACTACCGCACGATCTACGTCTCCGTGCCGCAGGTCGGCAACCTCATCGCCCACGACCAGGTGCGGGTGGCGGGGGTTCGCGTCGGGCAGGTCCTCGGCCGCGAGGTTGGCCCGGACGGGCGCCCGCGGATCGAGCTGCAGATCGAGCCGGGCGTGCACCTCCCGAGGGAGACCGACGTCGCGATCCGCGCGCTCGGGCTCCTCGGCTCACGCTACGTCGAGCTGATCCCCGGCACAGGTGGCGGCGAGCTCCCCGACGGCACGACGCTGCGGGCGGACGCGAGCGCCTACACGTCCGGCGTGCCCGAGGCGCTCGAGATCCTCGATGGCCCCACGCTCGACGGGCTCGGGACGTCCATCGACGAGATGGGCCTCGGGCTCCTCGGCAACGGCGCGTCGGTCAACGAGGCGCTCCGTCTCGCGGGTGGGGCGACGCAGGACTGGCTCGAGCTCGCCGACACCGTGCTCGAGCGGGACGGCGCGCTGCGGCGGCTCGCGCCGGCGCTGCGGTCCGCCGCCACGCCGCTCGACGCCAACCGGGAGGAGCTCGCCCGCCTCACGCGGTCGGCGGCCGACGCCCTCGCTCCCTTCGTCGACGAGCGGGACGCGGTGAGGTCGACCCTCGACCGCGCCCCCGCCGCGCTCACGGGCATCACGTCGGGCCTCAGCGAGGGCCGCCGCCTCCTCGCCTCCCTCGACGGCGTGGCCTCCGCCGCCGACCGGACTCTCGCGACGGCGCCGGAGGGGCTCTCGGCGACCGCGGAGACCCTCGACCGCGCCCCCGGCCCGATCTCGCGAGCCGCGCCGCTCATCGAGGCGGTCGACGCCGCCGTCCCGCGCGTCCTGCGCCTCACGTCCGCGACGAGCCCCGTGCTCGGCCCCGCCCGTCATCTCGTCGACACCGTGCGGCCGGTCCTCGCCCAGGTCATCCCGAAGGGCTGCGACCTCAAGAACTTCGGGGCGGTGTTCCGGTCGATGACCGGCTTCAGCCAGCCCGGCGCCGCCGGCGACTCCGGGCCGCCGGAGGGCTTCCGCGCGGTCGTCATCCCGACGCTCAGCGCCGCCGATGCCGGCGCGAAGGACGCGACGGGGCTGTTCATGCGCGACCACTACTCGCCCCCCTGCCGCTGGCTCTCCAAGCCCTACGTCTCGGGTGCGCTCGAGAGAGGTGGCCGCTGATGTCCCGCATCCGTCGGCTCGACACGCGCACGATCGGGATCATCACGACGATCGTCGTCGTCCTCGTCCTCGTCGCCGTCTTCACGCAGGTCTTCCGCACGCTCTTCGAGGACGAGGGCCGGCGCGTCATCGTCACGTTCCCGAGCGCGCCGCAGCTCTACGAGGGCGACGAGGTGCGGATGGAGGGGCGCAAGGAGGGCGAGGTCGAGTCGGTCGAGCGTACGTCCGCCGGAGCCGCCCGCGTGACGCTCGAGGTCGCCGATGACGCCGGCCCTCTCTACGGCGACGCCCATGCGACGCTGACCTGGAGGACGCTCCTCGGCGGCGTGTTCGCCATCGAGATCGACCGGGGTACACCCGGGGCGGGGCCTCTCCCGACAACGGGGATCGCGCCCGGGCGGACGTCCCGGCAGGTCGAGCTCGAGGATCTGCAGGGTGTGTTCCGACGCGATGCGCGCACGGGCGCGCGGTCGATCATGCACGAGTTCGGCGACGCGCTCGCCGACGATGCAGGGCCGGCGAGAGCGCTCCGCGAGACCGCCCGGATCGCACCGGACGCAGCGACCGCCATGGACGCGCTACGCGGCGAGCGGAGCGGCGACGACGTCCGACGGCTCGTCCGCGGGGCAGCGGCGACGATGCGTGCGCTCGACGCGCCGGATGACGATCTGCGACGGCTCGTCGCCGGCGCGGCCGCGACGCTGCGTGTGACCGCGTCACGCGAGCGCGAGCTGGGACGCGCGCTCGAGGTGCTCCCCGGGGCGGCGACCGCCGCGAGGCGGACCCTGAACCGACTGGGGAGCAGCTTCGAGGAGGTGGACCGTCTCGTCGCCGGCGTCCGTCCGGTCGTGCCCGAACTCGCGCCCGCACTCACGCGGCTGAGGCAGGCGGTCGAGCCGGCCGACGACCTCCTCCGCGGCGCCCGGCCCCTGCTTGCCTCGCTACGCCCGGCGAGTCGGTCGCTCGCCAAGGCCGCACGCCCGGGCCGTGCCCTCGTCGACGGGCTCGAGCCGGACCTCGACCGGCTCGACGGGACGATCCTCCCCTACCTCACAGAGCCCGACGCGGTGACGGGGAAGCCGACGAGCACGATGTTCGGCGCGGCGTTCGCGCACCTCGGTGGGCTCATGAGCCAGAAGGACCTCAACGGCCACTTCATGCGATTCCCGGTGACCGGTGGGAACACGACGGCGCACCTGCCGTGTAAGACCGCGCTCACCGACGGGTCGACCGACGAGCTGCTCGCGTGCGAGACGCTCGAGGAGGCCTTCGGCACCTACGTGAAGTACCTCGAGCCCTTCGCCCCATCGGCTGCTCGGAAGGAGGCGTCCCCGTGAACGAGGTCCGTGGACGGCTCACGGAGCGCCTCACCCGCTCGCGCCTGCAGCTGCAGGCCCGCCGTGCGGCGGCGCCACTCGGGCTCGTGCTCGCCTTCGTGGTGCTCGGAATGCTCGGTGCGGCGTTCCTCTTCACGAAGATCGACGGATCCGTCCTGCGCTCCACCGAGACGGTGCGCTTCGAGGTGAACGATGCCGCCGGCGTCGTCGGCGGGTTCTCGGACGTGCGCGTGCGCGGCGTGCCTGCGGGGCAGGTGACCGATGTCGAGCGGCGCGGGACGCGGATCTTCGTGGTTGCGAAGGTGCAGAAGCGCTACGGGCCGATCTACCGGGACGCCCGCGCCGAGCTGCGGCCTGTCACGCCGCTGCAGGACATGTATCTCGACATCGTCGATGCCGGGACGCCGGAGGCGGGGAAGCTCGGCGGCGACGACGCGCTCGCGAAGGGGTCGACTCGGGTCTCGGTGCGGGTCGACGACGTCCTCGACGCGTTCCAGGGGCGCGAGCGGACGCGGATGCGCACGCTGCTCAGCGACCTCGGTGAAGGGCTCGACGACAACGGACTCGCGCTGCGGAGGACGTTCGCGGAGTTGACGAGGTTCCTCGTGAAGGCCGACCGGGTCACGAGCGAGCTCGCGAAGCGCCGGCGGCACACGCGACGCCTCGTGCACAACATGGCTGTCCTCACCGAGGAGCTCGGCGAACGCGAGAAGGCCGTCCGCCGGCTCGTCGGCGCCGGCAGCGCGACTCTCGGCACCCTCCAGCGCGGCTCCGCCGACCTCGACGCGACGCTCCGCGAGCTCCCCGGCACCGTCGCGACGATCCGCTCGAGCATGACCGCCCTGCGGCCGGTCCTCGACGATCTCGACCCCGCGCTGCGAGAGCTCGTCCCTGTCGCGGAGGCGCTCGAGCCCGCGCTCCCGGAGGTGCACCGCCTCGCGAACGATCTCGGGCGCGCCGCCTCCGATCTCGACGGGCCGGTCCGTCGCCTGCGGCCGCTCGCCTCGTCGCTGCGGCCGGTGTCCGAGCGCCTGCGGGGCACCGTCGAGGGGCTCCTCCCCGAGCTCGACACCGTCCACAAGGTGACCGAGGGGCTCGTGAAGTGCGAGACCGGCTTCAAGGGGTTCTTCCAGTGGAACGTGTCGATGAGCAAGTTCGGTGACCTCCAGGGCACCGTGCCGCGCGGGTCGATGGGCTTCGCGCTGCCGAACACGGGCGTGCCGGGCTCGTCGAACCGCGTCGCCGCCCCGTCCTGCGTGGGCGGCCGCGCGATCGGCGGTCGACCCGCAAGGGAGGAGGACCACAAATGACGTCCGGTCGTCGAGGCTTCGGGTGGCAGGCCCTCACCGCCGCGGCGTTCGCCGCCATCGCGATCGGCTACGCCCTCGTGCTCCTCGTCGCCGGGGGCGGCGTGCCGCGTCCCGGCGCGTCGACGCATGAGGTCGACGCGCTCGTGCCGACGTCGGCGTCGCTCACACCGGGCGCTCGCGTCACCGTGGCCGGGATCCACGTCGGCTCGGTCCGGGAGATCGAGAGGGACGGGGCGGCCGCCCGGCTGCGCCTCGAGATCGACGACGACCGCGTGACGCCGCTCCCCGCCGACTCGCGCGTCGAGGTGCGGGCTCGGACGCCCGTCGGTGAGAACTACGTCGCGGTCGTCCCCGGAACCGCGGCGGAGCCGATGGCCGACGATGCCGTCCTCGTGCCCGCGAAGGCCGACGAGTACGTCGACGTCGACGAGATCCTCAGCGTCCTGCGTGGTGAGACCCGTACCCGGGCACGTGACCTCCTGCGCAGCGCCGGGCGCGGTCTCGAGGGTCGCGGTGACGAGCTGCACACGGTCCTCGGCGACGGCGCGCGGATGATCAGCGAGCTCGCCCGCATCGTCGAGACGACGCACCCGCGTCGCGAGGCGCTCGCCGATCTCGTCGCCGACGTCGGCGAGATCGGCCGCGCGGTCGGCGACCGCGGCGAGGCGATCCGCGCGATCGCGCAGCAGGGCACGACCGCCCTCGACGCCGTCGGCCGGCAGGACTCCGCGCTCTCCGACGTCCTGCGCCAGCTCCCCGACACGCTCGACCGAGCTCGCTCGACCTCGGAGGTCGTCAGGCGCACCACCGGCCGGGCGGCGCCGGTCCTCGACGACCTCGCCGTCGCGCTGCGGCAGGTCCGCCCTTCCGTGCGCGCTCTGCGGCCCGTCGCGCGGACCGTCGACACGCTGCTCGAAGAGGTTGACCGCGCGACGCCGCCGCTGCGCGAGACGGTCGCGGCGCTCTCCTCGTCCTCCGGGCCGCTCGCCGAGGCGATGCCCGCCCTGCGACGGGTCTTCTGCGAGGTGAATCCGTCCGTCGACCATCTCGCGCCGTACACGGCCGACACCCTCGACACGTTCACCGGCCTCGGCTCGCTCGCAAACGCCTACGACGCGACCGGTCACACGGCGCGCCTCGGCGTCCTCTTCTCGAGCAACTCGGTGGCCGGCGTGCCGGACGCGTTCAATCTCGCGACTCAGAAGCTGCTCCACACGGGGTTCCTCGCGCCGCTCACCGCGCGCAGCTACGACGCCTACCCGAAGGCGGGACGGGCCGGCCGGGGCGAGGCGGACCCGAACGGCCCGCAGGGCCCGACGAAGGTGCCGGGGACCGGCTTCGTCTACCCGCGCGTCGAAGCCGCCTGCTGAGGGGCTGCCTCTGCGGGCGCCGCTCGCGTGCGTCGTACGCGTCGACGGTGCGTTCGCCCGTAGAGGATGTCCGGTGCGATCGAGGGACGGTGCTGAGTGCCCGGCGAGCGAGTTCGATGCTCCGCGCCATGCGCGCCGGCCGCCGTGTGCGGCAATCGGGTACGAAGAACGGCTTGGGGCGTTGTGCCACTTTGGGACACCGCCGCGACGACGTTTCCATCCTAGCCCGGATCTTGCATGAAGCAGTAGCGGCCCCGGGGACCGGGGCCGCTGA
>NZ_JBLKKY010000069.1:0-22035 GCF_059438195.1 Paraconexibacter sp. | reverse complement strand
CGCGGCTCGGCGCGCGCTGCGGTGCGGCGCCGCCGGGGCCCCTCGCGAGGACCCCGGCGCCCGCGATGACGACCCCCGCCGGGACGGCGAGGAGCGCCCCCGCGCCGTCGACGAGCAGCGCGGCGGCGACGAGCGTCCCCGCCCCGGGGATCGCGATGCGCGCGACGGATGTCGCGAGGTGCAGTCCGGCGATCGCCGCGCCGAGCGCCGCCCAGGTCCACGCCGCCGAGTCGGCCCCCGCGGCGAGGGTCATCGCGATCGCGACGGTGACCGCCGCGGCGGCGCGGAGCTCGGCCGGGAGCCGCGCGGAGGACATGGCGGGCGCGGCCACGAGCAGCCCGAGGACGCCGGCGAGGGCGGCCGTCCACGCGGGGGCCTCCCCGGTGGCGACGAGGACGACGCCGTGGACGGCGGCGAGGATCCAGCCCGCGCGCTCGACGGGGGTGTCGGGCGCGCGGCCGCCCCGGGCCGGCTCAGCCTTCGGCGAGACCGGCTCGGACCGCATAGAGCGCCGCCTGGGTCCGCGAGTGGAGCCCGAGCTTCGCGAGGATGTTGCTCACGTGGGTCCGCGCCGTGCGCTCGCTGATCGCCAGCTCGGCCGCGATCTCCTTGTTCGCACGGCCTCGTGCGACGAGGGCGAGGACCTCCCGCTCGCGCTCGGTGAGATCGCCGAGCGGATCGGCGGCGGGCGGTGCGACGAGCTTCTCGACGAGCACCTGCGCCATCGACGAGTCGATGCGCACCTCGCTCGCGCGGGCGGCGCGGACGGCGTCGGCCACCTCGTCCGGCGAGGCGTCCTTGAGGAGGAAGCCGATCGCCCCCGCCTCGAGCGCGGCGACGATGCGTCCCTCGTCGATGAACGACGTGAGCGCGACGACCTCGACGCCGGGCTGGGCCGCCTTGACGCGCCGCGTCGCCTCGATGCCGTCGACCGGCTCCATGACGATGTCCATGAGGATGACGTGCGGCGTCGCGTCCTCGGCCGCGAGCCGCTCGACGAGCGCCACGCACTCGCCGCCCTCCGCGGCCTCTCCGACGACGTCGAAGCCGCCGATCGCCGCGAGGAAGGTCCGCAGCCCCTCCCGCACGACGCGGTGGTCGTCGGCGAGGACGACGCGGACGGGCTCGTCGAGGTCGGACCGCTCGGTCATGCGACGCCGACCGTACCGCCCGCGCGTCTACAGGCCCCGCGGGTGCCGCACGGAGTAGCCCGCGGTGGAGCGCATGTCCGGCTGCCACCGGGAGCCGGTCCGCCAGCGGCCCGTCGTGTCGTAGCGCCGCCCGTCGATGACCATGAAGGCATGGCCACCGTGCGCGTAGATCGTGATCCACCGGCCCTTGCCGGGCTCGCCGTAGGACATGAAGCCCGAGGAGTCGCGCGGGCGGCCGAGGCGCCCCGCGGCGTGCAGCACGTACGAGATGCTGCCCGAGCAGTCGTAGGCGGAGTCGCGGAAGCTGCCGTGCCCGCCGCCCCACCGGTAGGGCTTGCGGGCGATGCGGTTCGCGGCCGCGATCGCGCGCTCGACGGCCGCGGGCCGTCCGCCGCCCCCGCCGCCGGAGCCACCCCGGCGGCGCTTCAGCACGGGCCGCCGCGGGCTGATCCCGAGGGCCGACCACGTCGCGGGGCCGACGACGCCGTCCGCCGTGAGACCCCTGCGCCGCTGGAAGCGCTTGACCGCGCGCAGCGTGCCCGGGCCGAAGACGCCGTCGGCGCCCGTCCCGAGGCGCCGCTGGAGGATCTTCGTCGCGTGGCGCTTCGACGAGGAGAGGCCGCCGCCCGAGCTGCTCGCTCTCGCCCGGCGCTTGTCGCGGACGCGGCGGAGCATGCGCCAGGTCCCGGCGCCGACGACGCCGTCGGCGGCGATGTCGTGGCGGCGCTGGAACCGCGTCACCTTGCGCTCCGTGCCCGGCCCGAAGACGCCGTCGACGCCGATGCCGAGCATGCGCTGCAGCTTGCGGACCTCGGCCCCGCGGTCGCCGCGCTCGAGGGGCGCCGCGTGCGCCGGCGGCGCGACGGTCGCCGGCACCGCGACGAGACACGCGGCGATCGCGGCGGCGCGCCGGAGCCGGGTCGCGCGAGGGACGCTGAGGGGAGCGAGGACAGGCATACGGGGAAGCGCCCGGGGGCGCTGCGCGGCGGCAAGCTAGCACCGCCGAAACCCCGTCCTTGCAGGATCGATTGCAGGAGGAGGAGCTGCACGGCGCCTCGCGACGCGCCGTGCAGCCCGTGTTCCGCGGCCGCGCGGGCAGCGGTCCGACCGCCCTCAGGCGATGATGAGCGACTGCGGGTCCTCGGGATCCACCTTCACGGGCACCTGGGCCCCGGGCTGGAAGCCGGGGATCGCGACCACGGCGAGGACCTGCCGGACGGTCGCCGCGTACGGCGCCCCGTCGCCGACGATCACCTCGAGGTCGATCTCGCACTCGGGGTTCTCGTTGACGAAGGTGCCGGTCTGCCGCAGGGCGGTGACGGTCGCGGTCCCGGGCCGCCCGTTCGCGTTGAGGTGCGTCACCTTCTGCTGGTACTCGGCCATGCCGCCGAGCGCCGCGCTCGCCTGCGCCATCCCGTCCTTCGCCATGCGCATCGAGCCGCGCATGCCCTTGTACTCGTCGGGGGTGAGCGCGTCGGCCTGCTGCTTCACCTTCCGGAGGTCCTTGAAGAAGCCCACGGCTCCTCCTCTCGTGGTCGGGGTCGCGACGACCGTCCCACGAGCGGCGGCCGCGGCGCAACGGCGCGAGACGAAGCTGAGACCGACTCGCGACCCTCAGGCGCGCGGCGGGTGCGGCGTGAGGAAGGCGAACGGCACCGACAGCCCGGCCTCCCGCCGCACGGTGACGATCCGGCGCCCGGCCTGGACCGCGTCCTTGGGCGAGCCGACGACCTCCTCGCCGAGCTCGTCGGCGAGCGCGTCGACGTCGGGGACGACCGCGACGAGCCCCCAGAAGCGCGCCGGACCGGCGGGCTCGACGTCGCCCACGACCTCGAGGATGACCTCGCCGAGCCGGTAGAAGCCCTGGCGGATCCCGTTCCCCGCCTCCCGCGTGCGCCGGAGGTCGAGCCCGGCGTCGCCGAGCGCGCCGAGCGTCCGCTCGAGGTCGGGCGTCATGACGACGACGTGATCGAGGTGCGTCGCCCCGTTGCGATGCCCCTCCTCAGCCGCCGAACCGGATTCCTGGGGCGCCATGGCGCCGCAGGAATCCGGTTCGGCGGTGTGGGTGGGGAGGCCGTCCAGGGTCGGCGGCAGCGCGTGGTCGGCCGCGAGGGTCCAGGACGCGATGCCCTCTCCCCCGTCCCGCCCGCGGAGCCGCACCGTCGTTCCCCCGACCTCGCAGACGCCGCCGTCACCGACGGCGAAGCCGATGCGCTCCCACGCCGCCGGGTCGTCGTGGACCTCGAGCTCGACGAGGCGGGCCGGAGGGGCGCTCATGCGGGCATCGTCGCAGCGCGGACGGCCGCGGCGTCGGCGATGCCGGCCCGCGCCGCGAGCTGCGCGTAGCGACCGGCGGCCGAGAGCAGCTCGTCGTGGGTCCCCGACTCGATGAGCCGGCCGCGCTCGAGGACCGCGATCTGGTCGGCGTCGAGGATCGTCGAGAGCCGGTGCGCGATCGCGATCGTCGTGCGCCCCTCGGCGAGCCGGTCGAGGGCCGCCTGGACGAGCCGCTCGGTCTCGGTGTCGAGCGCGCTCGTCGCCTCGTCGAGCACGAGGACCGGCGGGTTGCGCAGCACCGTGCGGGCGATCGCGATCCGCTGCTTCTCGCCGCCGGAGAACCGGTAGCCGCGTTCGCCGACGACGGTCTCGTAGCCGTCGGGCAGCGACGAGATGAGCTCGTGGACGTGCGCCGCCTTCGCCGCGGCGACGAGCTCCTCGTCGGTCGCGTCGGGCTTCGCGAAGCGGAGGTTCGCGGCGATGGACGCGTGGAAGAGGTAGGTCTCCTGCGAGACGATGCCGACCGTCCGCGCGAGCGACGCGAAGCTGAGGTCGCGGACGTCGACGCCGTCGATCGTCACGCGCCCGCCGGTGACGTCGTAGAGGCGGGCGACGAGGTACGCGAGCGTCGTCTTCCCCGAGCCGGTCTCGCCGACGAGCGCGAGCGTCGCGCCCGGCGGGACCTGGAGGCTCACGCCGTCGATCGTGGGGCGCTCGTCGTCGGCGTAGGAGAAGCGGACGTCCTCGAAGGCGACCCTGCCCTCGACGGGCCGGCCCGGCGCGCCGAGCTCGACCGGGTCCTCGCGCTCCGCGATGTCGACCCGGAGGTCGAGGTACTCGAAGATGCGGTGGAAGAGCGCGAGCGAGGCCTGCACGTCGACGCTCACGCTCAGGAGCGACTGGATCGGGAAGAAGAGCCGCGTCTGCAGCTGCGTGAACGCGACGAGCGTCCCGATCGTGATCGTGTCCGACCCCGAGGCGAGCGCGGAGCCCGCGAACCAGTACACGAGCGCCGGGAGGATCGCGAAGCTCATCTGGACGGAGGCCATCCGCCACCGCCCCGCCATCCGCGCCCGCACCTCGAGGTCGGCGAGCTCGGAGGACTCGCGCTCGAAGCGCTGCGCGAGCTCGGGGCCGCGGCCCATCGTCTTGCCGAGGAGGATGCCGCTCACGCTGAGCGACTCCTCGACGAGCGCGTTCATGTCCGCCATGCGCCCCTGGCGGATCGACGTGATCCGCTTGCGCTCCTGGCCGACGCGCCGCGTGAGCCAGACGAAGAGCGGGAGGAGCGCGAAGCTGAACGCGGCGAGGCGCCAGTCGAGGAGGATCATCGCGACCGTCACCGCGAGGACCGTCGTCACGTTCGAGACGATCGACGTCGCCGTGTTCGTCACGACGTTCTGCACGCCGCCGATGTCGCCGGCGATGCGCGACTGGACCTCGCCGGTGCGCGTGCGCGTGAAGAACGCGAGCGAGAGCCGCTGGAGGTGCCGGTAGACCGACGAGCGCAGGTCGTGCATGACCGACTGCCCGACGATGTTCGAGAGCCAGGTCTGCGCGACGCCGAGGACGCCGGTCACGATCGCGACGCCGATCATGCCGGCGACGAGCCACGTGAGGAGGGTCGTGTCCGATCGCGGGATCGCGACGTCGATGACCTCGCGCAGGAGGAACGGCGTGATCATGCCGAGCCCCGCGCTCACGCCGATGAGCGCGAGGAGGACGCTGAGCCGGCGCCGGTAGGGCCGGAACAGCGCCGTGACGCGACGGATGTCGACGTCGCCCGTCGCCTCCGGATCGGCGGGCGGGGCGTCGCGATCGGGGTGGCTCACCGCACGAGGATCCCACAGTTCGTTGAGGACGGCAACATTTGCGCTCGGCAGCGGTCGCGGGCGGGCCGACCGCTCACCGCTTCTGCCGGTTGCGCTTCCGCGAGGCGCGCGCCTGCTTGGCCTTCGCCCGGCGCTTGCGGTTCTCCGCCCGCCGGTGCTCGGGGTCGTGGCCCTCGGTGCCCGCCGTGCGCTGCGCCTTCAGCTCGTCCTCCGCCGCGGGACGCCGCCGTCGGGCGTCGATGACGATCGCGGCCGCGATGCCGCCGAGGACGGCGACGCCGCCGAAGAAGATGAGCAGCTCCTGCCACGCCTCGAGGTCGTCGTCCTCCTCCTCGACCGCGCCGGGCGCGACCGGCGCCCGCTCCGCGTTCGGCCGCTCGGGGGTGACGAGAGGCTGCGGCGAGGAGAACGGATCGCCCTGCGCGAGCGCGGGTGCGACCGGGCCCGCGAGCGTGCCGAGCGCGAGCACGACGGGGACGAGCAGGGCGACGAGACGGATCGGCATGGGGCGCACCGTACCCGGACGCTAGATTTCTCCTCATGGCGAAGCAGCGGCAGGTCCGCATCGAGCAGAAGTCGGCACTCGCGGCGATGCAGGCGATGGAGCACCGGAGCGACGAGGAGCTCGAGCGCGAGCAGAAGTACAAGGCCGCGGCGCTCGCGATCCTCGGCGCCCGCGCCTCGGAGCGATACGACGCCGAGGCGACGCGCGAGTACTTCCGCCGCGCGGTCGCCGCGGCCCGGCCGCAGGAGCGGATGCAGCTGCGGCGCATGGCCGACGCGTCCATCGCGCTCGCCGAGCGCCGTCCCGACCAGCTCAAGGCCGCGGTCGAGAAGCTCGGCCAGGCGCCGCCGTCCGGCCGCCAGCTCTTCCTCCTGCGCATCGCGGGGATCCTCGCGCCGCCCTCGTCCGCCGGCCGGCTCGCGCGGGTCCGCGGCATCCTGCTCATCCTGCTCATCGTCATCGCGATGATGGCCATCGGCTTCGGCCTCGCGAAGCTCCTCATCCTCCCGTTCGGCGGCATCTCGAACGGCGGGGCGGTGCTCCTCGGCCTCGTCATCGTCGTCGTCGCGCTCACCGTCCTCACGCTCCTCGGCCGACGACGGCGCAACAAGGCGCTCGCCGAGAGGGCGTCGGCCGCCGGGCGCTGACCCGGCGCCGGCCGTGTGCGGGCGCTACTCGCTCGCGGGCCCGAACCCCGCGGAGGTCCGCGAGCGGTTCGCGATCGCCGAGGAGGTCCCCGTCGTGCGGCGCTGGAACATCGCGCCGCAGGACGACGTCCTCGCCGTGACGACCGACCGCGAGGGTGCGCCGCGCGGCGACACGCTGCGCTGGGGACTCGTCCCCCACTGGGCCGACGACCCCCGGATCGGCTACCGGACGATCAACGCGCGTGCCGAGACGGTCGCCGAGAAGCCGGCGTTCCGCGACGCGTTCCGGCGGCGGCGCTGCCTCGTCGTCGCGGACGGCTTCTACGAGTGGCAGCCGCGGGAGGGCAGGCGCAAGCAGCCCTTCCACGTCACCCGCAGCGACGGTGCGCCGTTCGCCTTCGCGGGCGTCTGGGCGGTGTGGCACGGCCCCGGCGACGTCGTCCTGCGCAGCGTGGCCACCATCACGACGGCGGCCAACGAGGCGATCGCCTCGATCCACCCCCGCATGCCGGTCATCCTCGAGCGCGATGCCGAGGAGGCGTGGCTCTCCCCCGCGACCGACGAGCGCGCGCTCCACGAGATCCTGCGTCCGCTGCCGGCGGCGCTGACGGCCGCGCGCGAGGTCGGCTTCGCGGTGAACGACGCGCGGCACGACGCTCCCGACTGCCTCGACCCCCCGGAGCCCGAGCCCGAGCAGGCCTCGCTGTTCGGCGACTGAGCGGCCGGCGCTCCCGGCCGAGCCGAGCGGCCGGCGCCCCAGGAGACCTGAGCGGCGGCACGCCGGATACCCGAGTGGGTGTTTGCCGTCTCTCGCGCTGACCCAGCGAATGGGCAGTGCCAACGAGACGGGAGGTTTCCCCGATGACGACGCCGGACGGCCCGACGAGGCCACGCAGGCGGACCGAGACGCGCAGCGAAGGCGCCCCCGCCGCCGAGAGACGCGACGACCACAGCTCCCGCAAGCGCTTCCTGCGCACGGTCGGCTCCGGCGGCGCCGTCGCCGCGCTCGGGACGTTCCTCGCCGCCTGCGGGGACGACGACGAGGACGACGTCGCGGCGGGCGCCCAGGACACCCAGACGACGACGCAGCCGTCCGGAGGCTCGGGAGATCTCGAGATCCTCAACTACGCCCTCACGCTCGAGTTCCTCGAGGCCGAGTTCTACCGGCAGGTCCTCGACGCGGGCGTCATCACCGACAAGCAGGTCGCCGATCTCGCCAAGAAGTTCGGCGAGACCGAGCAGCAGCACGTCGACACCATCACCGCGACGATCCAGGACCTCGGCGGCACGCCGGTCGAGGCGCCGCAGACCGACTTCACGAGCGTGCTCGAGGGCGGTCGCGACGAGATCCTGCGGACCGCAGCGATGGTCGAGAACATCGGCGCCGGCGCCTACCTCGGTCAGGCCCCGAACATCGAGAGCCCCGAGGTCCTCGCGGCCGCTCTCTCGATCCACTCCGTCGAGGGCCGGCACGCGGCGGCGCTCAACGCGCTCATCGACGCGGGGTTCACGAACGACGAGGAGCACCTCGGCTCGATCCCGGACGGCCCGTTCGCGGCGCCGCTCGACATGGAGACCGTGACGAAGCTCATCGAGCCGTTCCTCGCCTCGTGACCCGTCACCGCCGACCGCAAGGAGATCCGTCCATGACGACCACACCGAACACCGACAGCCGCCTCGCGATCCCGGCGCTCGCCGACGTCGAGGTGCAGGGCCACACCCGCGCGGCGTTCCTCACCCGCAGCGCGCTGGCGGCGACCGCCGTCGCAGGGCTCGGCGGGATGACCGCGTTCACCCGGCAGGCGCTCGCGCAGGGAGGCGGCGAGCAGCAGGTGCTCGACGTCCTCAACTTCGCGCTCACGCTCGAGTACCTCGAGGCGACGTACTACGAGCGCGCGCTCGACGAGGTCTCCGGCCTCTCGGGCGAGGTCCGCGACCTCGCAGTGGAGCTGCAGCAGAACGAGTCGGCCCACGTCGACGCGCTCACGCAGACGATCAACGACCTCGGCGGCACGCCGGCCGAGGCGCCGGAGGTCGACTTCGGCGACGCGTACGCGAGCGAGAAGTCGTTCCTCGACCTCGCGATCACGTTCGAGGACACGGGCGTGAGCGCCTACAACGGCGCCGCCCCGATGCTCATCGAGAACCCGCAGGTCCTGACGGCCGCGGGGACGATCGTCCAGGTCGAGGCGCGCCACGCCGCGCTCGTCCGCCTCCAGGGCGGCGAGCCGCCGGCGCCCCGCGCCTTCGACAAGGCGTCGGACAAGGACGCGGTGCTCGAGGCGATCACGCCGTTCCTCGCGTCGTCGTAGGAGCGACGCGAGACGCCCGCGGGAGTCGGGTCCACCTCGGGCCCTCCCGCCGCAGCGCCGAGGGGGCGGTCTCCGGGCCGCCCCCTCGCCCGTCCTACCGGCTCTCGAGGGCCGCCTCTTCGATGACGACCGGCTCGAGCGGCACGTCGCCGGGGCCGACGGGGACCGAGCCGATCCGCTCGACGACGTCCAGGCCCTCGGTCACCTCGCCGAGGACCGCGTAGTCCGGGGGCAGGCCGGAGTCCTCGCCGGTGACGACGAAGAACTGACTCCCCGACGTCCCCGGGTCCTCGATCTCCGTCTTCGCCATCGCGACCGTGCCCTTCGTGTACTCGGCCGTGCTCCGCGGCGTCTCGGTGACGCTGTAGCCGGGCCCGCCCTGGCCGATCCCGAGGGGGTCGCCGGCCTGGATGACGAAGCCGGGCACGACACGATGGAAGATGAGGTCGTCGTAGAAGCCGCGCTCGACGAGGGCGGCGACCGACGACGCCGTCTTCGGTGAGCCCTCGACGTCGAGCGTCACCTCGAACGCCCCGCAGTTCGTCGTGAAGGTGACGACGTGCTTCTGCGAGGCGTCGAGCTCGGCGTCGGGCGCCGCGAGGTCCGGCTCCGGCTTCGGCTCGGGCGCCTCGACGGGCGTGCAGCCCTCGGGGAGAGCGGTCGTCGCCTCGGTGCCCCCGGCCCCCTCCTCGGCGGTCGCCGTCTCCTCCGCCGGCGTCGTGGACGCGCCCCCGTCGCCGTCGTCGTCGTCGCCGCACGAGGCGAGCGCGAGGGCGGGCAGGATGAGGAGCAGCGCGAGCAGGCGGGACATGCGCGGGACGATACTGTCCCGCCGCGTGCCGCTCGCCGACCTCCTCCGGGGCTACGACCACGTCCTCCTCGACCTCGACGGGTGCGTCCGGGTGGGCCGCGCGCCGACCCCGCGGGCGGTCGAGGCCGTCGAGGCGCTGCGCGCCGCGGGCAAGGGCGTCGCGTTCGTGACCAACGACTCGGCGCTCGCCCCCGAGGACGTCGTCCGCGACCTCTGGGCGATGGGCATGCGGGCCTCGATCCACGAGGTCGTCACGGTCGGCGCCGCGATCCAGCACCGGCTCGCCGAGACGCCCGGTTGGCGGACCGCCGTGGTCGTCGGCCCCGAGCCGATCTGGGACCACGTCTCCGACGCCGGGAAGCGGATCGTCAACGGAACCGAGCTCGCCGAGCGCGCCGACGTCGTCGTCGCCTGCGCCCACCCGCGGTTCGACTACGCCGAGCTGCGCGAGGCGACGCGGGCGCTCCTCGGCGGCGCGGCGCTGCTCGCCGGCGGCCGCGACCGCACGTTCCCGATGCCCGACGGCGCGTGGCCCGGCTCGGGCGCGGTCGTCGCCGCGCTCGAGTGGGCGTCCGGGACCGAGGCGGTCCTCGCCGGCAAGCCGGACCCCCACGTCTTCCGGACCGCCCTCGAGCGGCTCGGCCCGGGTCGGGCGCTCGTCGTCGGCGACCGGATCGACAGCGATCTCGCCGGGGCGGCGGCGACGGGGCTCGACGGCGCGCTCGTGCTCACGGGCGTCACGGACGCCGCCGCGGCCGCCGCCGCGGATCCAGCCCCCGTGGCCGTCGCCGCGTCGCTCGCGGATCTCGTCCTCGGCCCGTCGGACGGGTGAGCGGCCGCCCCAGGACGCCGTCCGGGCTCGCGAGCCGTCACCATCCAGCGCCGTGCCTCGTCGCGCCGCCCTCATCGTCAACCCCTCCTCCGGCGGCGGCCGCGCCCTGAGGATGCTCCCGCGCGTCGAGCGGCGGCTGCGCTCGCTCGGGGTCGAGCTGCGGGTGGAGAGGACCGAGGATCTCGCTCACGGCGCCGCACTCGCCGCAGCGGCGGCGGACGCCGGGGAGGTCGCCGTCGCCCTCAGCGGGGACGGGCTCGTGGGCGCGATGGCCGGGGCGCTGCGCGGCCGCGAGGACGCGCTCATGGCCGTCGTGCCGGGCGGGCGCGGGAACGACTTCTGCCGATCGGTCGGCATCCCCCTCGATCCGGTCGACGCGTGCGAGGTCGTGGCGAGCGGCGTCCCGCACCACGTGGACGTCGGCGAGGTCGACGGCCGGACGTTCATCGGGATCGCCTCCTGCGGCTTCGACTCCGACGCGAACCGGATCGCGAACGCCGCCCCCTCGCGGCTCGGGACGCTCGTCTACGCCTACGGCGCCCTCCGCGCGCTCGCGACGTGGAAGCGGGCGTCGTTCACGATCGAGGTGGACGGCTCCCGGCGCACGTTCTCGGGCTGGAACGTCGCCGCGGCGAACGCGAAGGCCTACGGGGGCGGCATGTACCTCGCCCCCGACGCGAGCCTGCGCGACGGCGTGCTCGACATCGTCACGACGGCGGACACGAGCCGCCTGCACTTCGTGCGGACCCTCCCGAAGGTCTTTCGCGGCCGGCACGTCGACGATCCCGCCGTCGACGTGGTCCGCGGCGCCGAGGTCCGCATCAGCGCCGACCGGCCGTTCACGGTGTACGCCGACGGGGATCCGATCGGCGAGCTGCCGGTCGTCGTGCGGGCCGTCCCGCGCGCGCTCAACGTCCTCCTGCCGGACGGCACGCCGTGAGCGAGGCGATCCTCGGGGCGAAGATCGCGGCGGCGCGCGCGGCGGGCGCCCTCTCCCGCCGCGCGGGTCGCGGCGGGACGAGCCTCCCCGGCAAGGTCCTCCTCCGTCTCGAGCCGGACGTCGTCGGCCGGCTCGCGGGGCGGCTCTCGCGGGGGAACGCCGTCATCTCGGCGACGAACGGGAAGACGACGACCGCGGCGATGGTCGCCTCGATCCTCGAGCGCGACGGCGCGACCCTCGTTCACAACCGGGCCGGCGCGAACATGGAGGGCGGCATCGCCTCGACGCTCATGACCGCCGCCCGGCGAGGGGGCGGGATCGCGGGCGACACCGGCCTCTTCGAGGTCGACGAGTTCTGGCTCGACGGCCTCGTCCCCAAGCTCCGACCGCGCGCCCTCCTCCTCGCGAACCTCTTCCGCGACCAGCTCGACCGCTACGGCGAGCTCGAGACGATCGCCGACCGCTGGGCGGTGCTCGTCGCCCGGACACCGGAGACGACGCTCGTCGTCAACGCCGACGATCCGCTCGTCGCCGACCTCGCCCGCGAGCGCGACCGCTCGACGGTCGTCACCTTCGGCGTCGAGGACCGCTCGCTCGCGCTCGAGGGCCTCCAGCACGCGTCGGACTCGACGCACTGCCGGCGCTGCGGCGCCCCGTACGTCTACGAGGCCGTCTTCCTCGGGCACATGGGCCACTACCGCTGCCCGCGGTGCGACGCGCACCGGCCGTCCCCCGACGTCGCCGCGCGCGACGTCGTCCTCCTCGGCGTGCGCGGCGCCCGGTTCACCCTCGTCACGCCCGAGGGCGAGCGGACCGTCGAGCTGCCGCTCCCCGGCCTCTACAACGTCTACAACGCGCTCGGCGCCGCGGCGCTCGCGCGCGCGCTCGGGGTCGACGACGCGACGATCGCCGCCGGTCTCGAGGCGGTCGGCGCCGCGTTCGGCCGCGCGGAGACCGTGCGGGTCGCCGGCCGCGACGTGACGCTCATGCTCGTCAAGAACCCGGCGGGCGCGAACGAGGTCCTGCGGACCCTCGCGCTCGAGGACGGGGAGCACGACCTCCTCGCGATCCTCAACGACCACACCGCCGACGGCCACGACGTGAGCTGGGTGTGGGACGCCGACTTCGAGCTGCTCGCGCCGCGGGTGCGGCGCGCGACGTGCGCGGGGACGCGCGCACCCGAGATGGCGCTGCGCCTCAAGTACGCGGGCGTTCCGGCGGACCGGCTCGCGGTCGTCCCCGCCCTCGGCGAGGGGCTCGACGACGCGCTCTCCGGCGGCGAGGGCCGCCTCTTCGCCCTGCCGACCTACACCGCGATGCTCGCGCTCCGCGAGGAGCTCGTCGAGCGCGGCGTCGCCGGGAGCAGCTTCGGATGACGCCGGCGGGTGAGGCGCTCGGCGGCGACGCGCTCGCGGTCGTCTGGCACGACATCGAGTGCGGGGACTACCCGACCGACCTCCCGCTCTGGCGCGAGCTCGCCGGCGCCGGGCGCGGCCCGGTCCTCGACGTCGGCGCCGGCACCGGCCGGGTCGCGCTCGACCTCGCGGCGCGGGGCATGCAGGTGACCGCGCTCGACGTCGAGCCCGCGCTCCTGCGCGCCCTCGACGAGCGCGCCCGGGCACGCGGCCTCGACGTGACGACGGTCTGCGCCGACGCCGCGGACTTCTCGATCGCGGGCGCGCGGTTCGCGCTCGTCATCGTCCCGATGCAGAGCCTCCAGCTCCTCGACGGCGCCGCGGCCCGCGCGGGCTTCCTGCGCAGCACGCGCGAGGTCCTCGCGCCCGGCGGCCTCCTCGCCGTCGCGATCGCCGACGCGCTCGAGGGGTTCGACGACGAGCACACCGAGCCGCCGCTCCCCGACATCCGCGAGCTCGACGGGGTCGTCTACGCGAGCCGCCCCGTCGCCGTGCGCGATCTCGGCGACCGGCTCGCGATCGACCGCATCCGCGAGGTCGTCGACGTCGCGGGCCGGCGGACCGCGACCGGCAACACCGTCGAGCTCCACCGCCTCTCCGCCGAGGGGCTCGCCGCGGAGGCGGCCCGCGCGGGCTTCACCGCGGAGCCGTCGCGCACCGTCCCGCAGACCGAGGAGTACGTGTCCTCGACGGTGGTGATGCTCCGTGGCTGACGCCCGCCCCCTCCGGGTCTGCGCGCTCTACCCGGACCTCATGAGCATCTACGCCGACCGCGGGAACATCCTGCTCCTCGAGCGGCGCTCCGCCTGGCGCGGCATCCCGTTCGAGCTCACGCGGGCGGGGATCGGCGACGCGATCGACCCGGAGGCCCACGACCTCCTCTACCTCGGCGGCGGCCAGGATCGCGACCAGCAGCTCGTCGCCGAGGACCTCGCGACCGCGAAGCGCGAGGCCGTCCACGCGCACGTCGAGCGCGGCGGGGCGGTCCTCGCGGTGTGCGGCGGCTTCCAGCTCCTCGGGCGCAGCTACGAGCTCGGCGACGACGTCGTCCCGGGCGTCGGCCTCGTCGACCTCCACACCGTCCGCCACGAGGGCCCGCGCCTCATCGGCAACGTCGCGATCGAGGTCGACCTCCCCGGCGCCGGGGGCCATCGCGTCCTCGCCGGCTTCGAGAACCACGGCGGCCGGACGCACCTCGGAGAGGGCGTCGCCCCGCTCGGCCGGGTCCTGCGCGGCCACGGGAACACCGGCGAGAGCGGGTACGAGGGCGTCCGCGACGGCCTCGTCATCGGGACCTATCTCCACGGTCCCCTCCTGCCGAAGAACGCCTGGTTCGCCGACTGGCTCGTCGAGCAGGCGCTCGGCGTCGCGCTCGCCCCGCTCGACGACGCCCTCGAGGACGCGGCCCACGCGAGCGCCCGGAAGGCCGCCGGCATCTGAGCCGCCCCACCGCGCCGAACCGGATTCCTGCGGTGCCATGGCACCGCAGGAATCCGGTTCGGCGGTCAGGGGCGGGTGAGCAGGGGCTCACCGGCCATGCTCTCCGGGTCGCCGCCGAGCAGCGACGCCGCCGTCGCGGCGACGTCCGTGAGGCGCGGCGGGCGGGACGGCTCCCCGAGGCGGCTCGCCCCGGGGACGACGACCGCCCACGCGTCGCCCTCGGTGTGGTTGCCGGACCGGCCGCTCGCGGCGCCCTGGCGACGGACCTCGCCGAAGAGGTCGGAGCGCACGGCGCCGACGTCGTTCGCCGCGCGCGGCGCCCAGCGGACGACGAGGTCCGGCAGCCGCCGGCGCGCCGGCGTGTCCGGGTAGTGCTCGTCGGTGAGGTCGACGCCCGCGACCGACGGCGACCCGTCGGGGTCCCGGAAGGTCATGAGGCCGAGCGCGATCTCGGCGAGGAGGTCGTCGGCCTCGGTCGGGTCGACGATCCCGTCGCGCTCGCGACCGCGGAGGTTGAGGCGGACGTAGCCCTGGTTGTCGGCCGGCTGCGCGAACGCGCGCGTGCGGGACCAGTCCATGCCGCGCAGCTCGAGGCGGGAGGTGAGGTCGAGCGCGACGCGGTCGGGGAGCGCGCTCGCCACCTTGCCGCGCAGCTCCGGCGGGATCGCCGCGCGCAGCCGCCAGATCGCCCCGGCCGCCTCGTCCTCGTCCGCGGCGCCGTCGGACGGGTCGCGCTCGCCGAGGATCGCGGCGAGCATCTCCGGGAGCAGATCGGCGCGCGAGGTGTTGTCCTCCATGCCGACCGGCGAGGTGACGATGACGTCGGCGTCGTCCGGGAGCAGCCGCAGGACACGCGCGAAGGCCTGGTCGACGGCGCGGTACACCTCCGGGAGCGTCCGCTCGACGACCGCGGCCGCGTCGTCGTCGACGTCGCCGAGCTGCGAGAGGTCCCAGAACTGGTGGCCGGCGATGTGCGCGGCGCTGAACGTGAGCCAGACGAGGTCGAAGTCCTCCTCGCCGAGCAGCGTCTCGGCGGCGTCGGCGACGCGGCCCGGCGCGGCGATGAGCTCGCGGCGGAGGCGCATGAGGGTCGCGAGGCGCGGGCGGCCGAAGACCTCCTCCGTCGCCGGCGGCGTCCCGTAGAGGCGGATGAGCCGGTCGCGCAGGCCGGGCGGCGAGGACCACGGGCGCAGGACGACGCGGTCGCGCAGCTGCCAGCCCGAGACGAGCGCCCCTGGCACCGGTCCGCGCGGCGGGCGGCTCTCGTAGGGGTCGATCGCGAGGGTCCGCCGCCCGCGCGCCGCGAGGTCCTCCCACACCGGCCGCGGCGCGGGGATCGCCGTCATGTAGCGCGCGCGCTGCTCCTCGGCGATCCACTGGAACGGGTAGAAGAGCCCGTGCTCGCCGAGCTCGACGCCGCTGTAGAGCGTGTGGAACGCGCCGGCGGCGAAGTGGTTCGCCGGCGTGTCGAGCTCGACGTGCCGGCCGCGCTCGCGCAGCGCCGCGAACGTCGGGAGGTCACCGGCGGCGAGCATCCGGTCGAGCACCGAGACGCTCGCGGAGTCGAACTGCAGGACGGCGAGCATTCAGGCTCCTTGGCGGTGCGGTGTGGGAAGGGGGTCGAGGGCGACCCAGGCGCCGGAGGCGGCCTCCGGCCCGCGCGCCGCGTCGAGGACCGCCATCACGACGGCCCCCTCCTGCGCGGTCGCGAGCGGCGTCGCGCCGGCGTCGTCGCCGCGGACGTGGCGGGCGAAGGCCTCGAGCTCGCGCCGCAGCCCGTCGACGAGCGGGTGGGCCGCCGGCGGGCGGAGGCGGTCGCGGACGCCACGCGCGAGCCCGCCGCGGCGCACGTCCCCGAGGACGCGACCGTCCCGGCGGACGGTGAAGCGCTCGAGGTAGGGGCGGTCGGCGGCGCAGGCGATCCGCACGCGGCCGCGGTCCCCGCCCAGGACGAGCTCGGCGCGGTCCTCGCTGCGCGCGACGACCCGCAGGCGCCGGGCCGGCGCGCCGGTCATCCACGTCGCGAGGTCGACGAGATGCGGGCCGAGGTCGAGGAGGACCTCGTCGCGGGCGACGTGCGCGCCCCAGCTCGCCCGTCGGTAGCGCAGCTCGAGATCGACGTCGAGGGCGCCCGCCCCCGAGGCGAGCTCGCGGAGCTCCGCGACGGCGGGGTCGAAGCGGCGGTTGAAGGCGATGCGCGGCGCCGGGTCGAGCGCCGCGAGCGCGAGCGCGCCGGCGAGGTCGGGAGCGGGCGGCTTCTCGACGAGGGCGGGCAGCCCCGCGTCGGCCGCCAGGCGCGCGTCGGTGAGATGCGCCGCGGCCGGGGTCGCGAGGACGACGGCGTCGACCCCGCCGGCGTCGAGGAGCGCCGCCGCGTCGGCGTGGGCGGGCACGTCCCCCGCCGCTGCGGCGACCTCGGCGCGCCGTCGCGGATCGCGGTCGGCGACCGCTGCGACGACGGCCGCGGGGGTCGCGGCGGCGGCGGGCACGTAGCCCTCGGCGGCGAGGCGGCCGCAGCCCACGAGGCCGAGGCGGACGGGAGCGGTCATCGGCGTCGGTGGAGGACGAGCGCGACCGGCAGCGCGGCGATCGACGTGGGGTGGTGGACGGCGTGCAGCGCGACGCCGGCGAACGCGACGGCCGGGCCCTCGCGACGGGCGAGGAGCGCGTAGAAGCGCCGGTTGAGCGCCACGAGGACCGTGAGCGCGGCGGCGACGCGTCGCGGCCGGCGGACGGCGAGCCCCGAGGCGAGGGCGAGGCTCGCGACCGCGCTCGCCCGGTGCGCGGCGCTCGCGTTGAGGGCGGCCGCACCCTCGCGCCGCTCGAGCAGGAGCCCCAGCCACGGGACGGCCCGGCGCGAGAAGTCGGTGCGGATCATGCTCGCGAGCGTCCACCGCTTGAGATGCGTCCCCCGGATGGCCGGATCGAGCACGATCCGGCGCCCATCGGCGCTGAGGCGCAGGCCGAGCTCGACGTCCTCGATCGACGCGGCCGCGTAGCGGTCGGCGTCGAAGCCCCCGACGGCGTCGAACGCCTCCGAGCGGACCGCGCCGAGACCCGACCAGAAGGTCGTCACCTCCCCCGCCGCCCCGTGGTGGACGTGGTGATGGAGGAGGTTCCGGAAACGCGACACGACGCCCGGCGCGTCGGGCCGGTCGCAGTACGAGCCGAGGACCGCGTCGAGTCCGGGGTCGGCGGCGAACGCGGCGCGGATGCGGGTGAGGGCGTCCGGGGCGACCACGACGTCGGCGTCGACGAAGACGAGGACGTCGGCCGCCGCCGCGGCCCGGCCGGCGTTGCGGGCGGCCGCGGGCCCGAGCCCGGCCGGCTCGCGCACGACGACGACGTCGTCCTCCCCGGCCCCCGCGGCGTGGAGGGCCGCGAGGCAGCGCCCGAGCGTCGGCGCCGCGTCGGTCGCCGGGACGACGACCGCGAGCGTCGGCTCGGGCCTCTCGGACGCCGCGCTGCGCGCGGGGCGGACGTTCTCTACAGTGCGCACCGTTCGGGAACCCTAATGAGGTTGCCCGAATCCCGACGTCCGCTTCCGCCAGCGGGTCCCGCGCACCCACACATGACCCTCACCCCGCTCGACGATCCCGTCCATCCCGCCGCGCTCGCCGGCCGCCCCGTCGTGCTCGGCGCGGGCCCCGCCGGCCTCACGGCGGCCCTCGTCCTCGCGCGCCGCGGCGCGGACCCGCTCGTCCTCGAAGCCGGCGACCGCGTCGGCGGCCTCGCCCGCACCGAGGTCCGCGACGGCTACCGCTTCGACCTCGGCGGCCATCGCTTCTTCACCAAGAGCGAGGAGGTCTCGTCGCTCTGGCGAGAGCTCCTCGGGGACGATTTCCTCCGCCGCCCCCGGCTCTCGCGCATCTACTGGAACGGCCGGTTCCTCGACTATCCCCTGCGCGCCGGCAACGTCGTGCGGCGCCTCGGGCCCGTCGAGCTCACGCGCTGCATGGCCTCCTACGCCCGCGCGACCCTGTGCCGGCGCGGCGACGAGAAGACGTTCGAGGAGTGGGTGAGCAACCGGTTCGGCCGACGGCTGTTCGAGCTCTTCTTCCGCTCGTACACCGAGAAGGTGTGGGGCGTCCCGACCGACGAGATCCGCGCGGAGTGGGCCGCCCAGCGGATCCAGAACCTCTCGTTCTTCACCGCGGCGAAGGCCGCCCTCACCGGCGGCCGGGGCGACGTGAAGAGCCTCATCGACGCCTTCGACTACCCGCGGCTCGGCCCGGGCCAGATGTGGGAGGCGATGGCGGCCGAGATCGAGGCCCGCGGCGGCGAGGTCCGGCTCGGGGCGCGCGTCGACCGCCTCGACGTCGAGGACGGCCGCATCGTCACGGTCGGCGTCGGCGACGAGGACGTCCAGGCGGGCGCCGTCGTCTCGTCCCTGCCGCTCCGCGAGATCGTCGCGATGGCCTCCCCCGCGGCCCCGCCCGCGGTCCGAGAGGCGGCAGCCGGCCTGCGCTACCGCGACTTCCTCACGGTCGCGCTCGTCGTCGAGGGCGAGGACCCGTTCCCGGACAACTGGATCTACGTGCACGAGCCGGACGTCCGCGTCGGCCGCATCCAGAACTACCGCTCGTGGAGCCCGGACATGGTCCCGGACCCGTCGACCGCCTGCCTCGGCCTCGAGTACTTCTGCTTCGAGGGCGACGACCTGTGGACGACCTCCGACGAGGACCTCGTCCGGCTCGCGACGGAGGAGGTCGACCGGCTCGGGCTCGTCGGCGCGGGTGCCGTGCGGACCGGGTACGTCGTGCGCGTCCCGCGGGCCTACCCGATCTACGACGCCGAGTACGCTGGCCGCGTCGGGACGATCCGCGGCTGGCTCGACGACCTCTCGGGCGTCGAGCAGATCGGCCGCAACGGCCTGCACAGGTACAACAACTGCGACCACTCGATGCTCACCGCCATGTACGCCGTGGAGAACCTCCTCGACGGGACGGCCCACGACGTGTGGTCGGTGAACGCGGACACCGTGTACCACGAGGAGCAGCGCCCCGAGGAGCAGCCCTACCGCGTCGCGCCGCGGACGCCCGCGATGTCGGAGCCGCTGCCCGAGCGCTCGTGAGCACCGGCGGCCCGGGCGGCCGCGCCCTCGCCTGGGGCCTCGGCGCCGTCGTCGTCGCGGCGCTGTCGCTCCTCGTCGTCCCCTTCGCCCCCGCCTACGACCCGTGGGCGTGGATCGTGTGGGGTCGCGAGGCGTCGTCGCTCGACCTCGACACCAGCGGCGGGCCCGCCTTCAAGCCGCTCACCGTCCTCCTCGCCACGCCGCTCGGCCTCGCGGGCGACGCCGCCCCGGACCTCTGGCTCCTCCTCGCCCGTGCGGCCGGGCTCCTCGCGATCGTCCTCACCGCGACGCTCGCCGCGCGGCTCGCCCGGCGGGACGATGCGACGGCACCCGCCCTCCCCGTCGTCGCCGCGCTCGTGGCCGTCACGGCCCTCGTCCTGACACCGGCGGAGGACGCGCGCTTCCTGCGCTACGTCGCGCAGGGGCTCTCGGAGCCGCTCTGCGTCGCACTCGCGCTCGGGGCGGTGCACCGCCACCTCGACGGACGCCCCGGGCAGGCGCTCGCGCTCGGCGTCGGCGCCGGGCTCATCCGCCCGGAGGCGTGGCCGCTCGTCGCCGCCTACGTCCTCTGGACCGCGGCCACTCGCCGGCTCGACCCGCGGCTCGGCCTCACCGCGCTCGCCGCGCTGCCGCTCGTCTGGTTCGGCGGTGACCTCCTCGGCTCGGGGAGCGCCGTGACCGGGGCCGACCGGGCGCGCCAGGAGGAGGTCTCGGGCACGAGCGCGCTCGAGGACGCGTTCGGCATGGTGATCCTCCCCGTGTGGGTCCTCGCCGGAGCGCTCCTCGCGCACGCCGCGTCGCGTCGGCGCAGCGGCGGCGACCTCCCGCTCCTCGTCCTGGGGGCCGGGGCGGTCGTGTGGGCGGGGTGCGTCTGGGGCATGGCCGTCGCCCTCGACTACGCCGCCGACCCGCGCTTCTTCCTTCCCGCGGCCGCCGTCGTCTGCGTCCTCGCGGGGGTCGGCGTGGCGCGAGGCCTCGCGGCGCTCCTGACGGCGACGACGGGCCCGGTCGCCGCCCGGGCCGCGGCCGTGGCGGTCCTCGCGGTGACCGTCCCGTTCGCGGCCGGCCGCGCCGAGGCGATCGCGACCGAGCACTGGAGGCTCCTCGAGATCCGCGAGACCGTCCAGAGCGAGCTCGCCGCGGTCCTCGCCGCGGTCGACCGGCCGCTGCTCGCCCGCTGCGGGACGGTCTTCGTCGAGGGCCGCGAGACCGCGCTCGAGGCCCCGACCCGTGCGGCGTGGGAGCTCGACGTCCCGCTCGTCGCGATCCGCCCGCACCTCGGGCCCGGCGGTCGGGGCGTCGCCGTCCTGCGACGGGACCGCGTGCGTGCCGTCCGCGTGGCCGCCGCTCGCAGCACGCGCCTCCTCGCGCGGACACCGGGCTGGGACGCGTACGCCGTGAGGTGCCGATGAGCGCCCGGGCGCTCCCCGCCGGCGCGGCGCCGGGTCCGCTCCGGGCCGCGGTCGTCGCGAGCGTGACCGGCAAGGCCGCCGAGGTGGCGTCCCTCGCGGCGCTCGCGCTGCTCGTGCCGCGGATCCTCGGGCCCGCGGGCTACGGGCGCGTCGCGCTCGCGCTCACGCTCGTCATGGTCGGGACGCTCGCGCTGACGCTCGGGGGTCCGACGGTGATGGGCCGCTTCGTCCCGGCCGCCGAGGTGTCCGGGCGCGCCGCGCTCGCGCGCGCCATCACGGAGCGCTACGCGACGACGCGCGCCGCCGCGCTCGTCGCCGTGTCCGTCGCGGCCGCCGCCCTCGTCGTCGCCGGCCCGGTCCCGGCGCTCGCCGCCGCGTGCGTCGTCGGCGCGCTCGCCGCGAGCGTCGCCGCGACCCTCGCTCTCCAGGCCGCGCTCGGGCTCGGGCGTGTCGGGCCGTGGAGCGCGCGCTGGGCGGTGCAGAACACGCTCACCGTCGCGTCCGTCCTCGCGCTCCACGCGGCGTGGGGCACCGATGGCGCGCTCGCCGGCGTCCTCGCCGGCGCGGTCGCGACGGCCGCCTGGGCGTGGCGCACCTGCGGTCCCGCGCTCCTCGGGGCGGCGCGAGGTGCCGACGTCCCGCCCGATGCGCTGCGCTTCGGCGCGTGGCAGGCGGCCGCCGGCACGCTCACCCAGGTCGCGCAGCGCGGCGGGATCGTCGCCGTCGCGCTCGCGGCGTCGACGACGCAGACCGGCTACGCGGCCCTCGCGGTCGGGCTCGCGCTCGCCGGCGGGTACGTCGTGCTCCAGGCCTTCACGGTCGTCCTCCCCGGGCTCGCCGACCGTGCCCGCGACGCGGACGCGGATCATG
Organism: Paraconexibacter sp.; assembly: GCF_059438195.1. Taxonomy (NCBI): domain Bacteria; kingdom Bacillati; phylum Actinomycetota; class Thermoleophilia; order Solirubrobacterales; family Paraconexibacteraceae; genus Paraconexibacter; species Paraconexibacter sp. The sequence continues at coordinate 517 of NZ_JBLKKY010000069.1, read as the reverse complement.
CGATCGCCGCGCTGCGACGTCTCGCGGCGTGGGCTCTCGTCGCGAGCGCGCCCGCCGCGGTCGCGGGCGCCGCCCTCGCCCCCGATCTCGTCCCCGCCGTCGTGGGCGAGGAGTACCGGCCGGCGGCGCGCGGCGTCGGGATCGCGCTCGCGCTCGTCCCTCTCGCCGTCGTGTCGTCGATCGGGATCCAGGCCGCGGCGCTCGCGATCCGTCCGCGGGCCGCCACATCGGCCGCGGGCGCGGGGGTCGCCGTCGGGGCGGTCGTCGCGATCGCGACGCTCGCGGCGTCGCCGGGCGGCGCCGAGGCGGGCATCGCGGCGACGGTGGCGGCCGCAGCGGCGACCGCGGTCGCCTGGGCCGCCCTGCTTCCGCGCGCCGTCGGCGCCCGGCTCGCGGGCGGAGCCGTCGTCACCGCGGCGCTCGTCGTCCTCGTCGCCGTCGGAGCCGCGGCATGACCGGCGCCCGCGCGCCCGAGGTCTCGGTCGTCGTGCCGACCCGCGACCGGCCGCGCGACCTC